>NZ_JBPKBJ010000017.1:0-53138 GCF_051390655.1 Acinetobacter sp. P1(2025) | reverse complement strand
CATATAAATGGGTAATGTACAAGTTGCTGTAGAAGCATGTTTAGTTCGTCTGATCACAGATACTTTATAAACTATTTTAATACTTTTTTGAATCCGTCAATGCGTAAGTCCTATATTATTAAAAAAGAAAATGTAATCCAGTTAGCGGTTAAGTTTGTTAAATGTATCTGATTGTAATTTTTAGAAAAGCATAATAGATACTGAGGTTTAAACGAAATTGTTAAACCTCGATTTAAATATTTGGTAAATAATCATCTTTAGTCGAAACGATAGATATCCATGCCAAGTGAGCCCATCGAGAAACTACTGTGCACGATATTAAATCGATGACCTGTGCCCATAGCGAAAAAAAGTGGGGCAAAATGCTCAAGCGTAGGGTGGTTACGTTCTATAAATGGCAATGAAGGCCAATCAAGGACAGCATCAAAATTTTGATGTTGGAGTCGATTGACGACAGTATTTCTAAAAGTACTAGCCCAAGTAGGAACTTGAGCATTTGTATGCCATGACAACTCAGCCAAATTGTGCGTTATGCTTCCTGATCCGATTAATAAAATCTGTTGTTCACGCAGGGGAGATAAAGCTTGTCCAATCTTGTAAATTTCTTTTGCATTCATTTTTGTTGGCAGTGAAATTTCTATCACTGGAATATCTGCATCTGGATACATATGTAATAAAGGCATCCATACACCGTGATCACGAGGACGTGTGCTATTGGCATGTGCCTGAATACCAGCTTCTGCAAACATGGATAATATTTTTTCAGCAATTGTTGGTGATCCTGGTGCTGGATAGCGAATTTCATAAAGCTCTTTAGGAAAACCTCTAAAGTCATGCCAAGTATCTGGTCGAGTGGCAATATTGACTTCAAGAACTTGACTTTCCCAGTGTGCAGACATGACAACAATCGCTTGTGGCTCAGGTAAGTTGATACTCAAGCGATGTAGTGCAGGACCAACCTGCTCTGGATCTAGTGCAAGCATAGGCGAACCGTGGGAGATAAATAAGCCTGGTAAAGTTTGCACATTCATAATGGGGCACCTGATCGAAATTACCTATTTATCCTGACAAAAACATCAAGACAATGATAGCGGATTAAACTCAACAGATTGTTCTATAATCAGAACAACCATATTCAACGTTAAGCACGATGGTAGGGATGATTATGGTTAATGCTCATGGCTCTATACAATTGTTCAATTAATAAGATTCGAACCATTGGGTGAGGCATCGTTAATTTAGATAAAGACCAATGCCATGCTGCTGCTTTGCGTACTGCATCAGAATGTCCGTCAGGTCCTCCAATTGCGAGTGCAATATCGTTACCATCAAGCATCCATTGTTTCATGGTATCGGCAAGCTTTTCTGTACTGAGTTCTCTGCCACCGACTTCCAGTGCAATTAGGGTTTCATTAGGTTTGAGCGCATTTAAGATACTCTCACCTTCGATTTGACAATATTTTAAAATATCTGCTTCTGAATCATTTTTACCACGTTTAGCCATAGGTAATTCAATGACTTGGGTTTGAACGAAAGGCTGAATTCGTTTGAAATAATCCTCAAACCCAGTGAGAACCCATGCAGGCATTTTTTGCCCAATAGTCAGAATACGAATCTTCATAAAATTTAAAGGTAAAAATAATTTATGCGGATTATAAACTGAGTCGAAGTTGCTAGGTAATTTAGATCTAAGTAATAGCTGTAATAAAAACTAAAAAAAGAAAATTTATACTCGCCATAAAAAACGCAGCTCAAAATGTGTATGAGCTGCGATCAAAGTGCCTTCCGTCTGGAGTTCAGAGGGCACTAAAAATTAGTTTCAGAGTCAATGTTAGCCTTTATTTTTATCGACTCTATTTTATTATGCAATAAATTGGTTGTTTTTCAATCAAATTATGTAACAAAAAAGAGAGCCGAAGCTCTCTCTTTAATCATGATCTTTACATCAATGACGTGCAGCTTTTGCATCTTCAACTGGTTTAACAATTGGTGTCTTAGGCAATGGCTTTGGTGTATCTGTCAACGCCAAAGGTAAGATTTCATCAATGCTTTTCACAGCTTTGATTTCTAAACCTTCTTTTACGTTATCAGGTATTTCAGCCAAGTCACGTACATTGTCTTGTGGAATAAATACAAGTTTGATTCCACCGCGGTGAGCTGCTAAAAGTTTTTCTTTTAAGCCGCCAATACGTAATGCGCGACCGCCTAAGCTAGTTTCACCTGTCATCGCAATATCTGGGCGAATTGCGATACCAGTAAACGCTGACACTAGCGCTGTAGTCAAAGCTAAACCTGCCGATGGACCATCTTTTGGTGTCGCGCCTTCTGGTAAGTGGACATGGACATCAGTTTCATCGAAACGTGATGCTTCAATACCCAATTCATCAGCACGAGTACGAACAACTGTCATCGCAGTGGTAATTGACTCTTTCATTACATCACCGAGCGAACCCGTAGTAATGAATTTCCCTTTACCTTTTACAGCTGCGACTTCAATAGTCAATAACTCACCACCAACAGATGTCCAAGCCAAGCCATTTACACGACCTACTTGAGCTTCATCTTCTGCGATACCAAAGTCAAACTTATGTGGACCTAAGTATTCAGGAAGATTTGCCGATGTCACATCAAGCTGTAAGTTTTTAGATTTTTTGCTGACTGCTTCTTTAACAACTTTACGTGCAATTTTAGACACTTCACGTTCTAGACTACGTACACCAGCTTCACGTGTATAACGTTGCACGATGTCACGAATCGCATCTTCATGAATTGTTAATTCTTTTGCACGTAAACCATTGTTCTTGATTGCTTTCGGAACAAGGTAGCGTTCAGCAATATTTACTTTTTCATCTTCGGTATAACCCGGTAGACGAATGACTTCCATACGATCTAGCAAAGCTTCAGGAATATTCATGCTGTTAGCTGTACAGATGAACATTACTTCTGAAAGATCAAGATCAAGATCTAAATAATGATCGTTGAACTTGCTATTTTGTGATGGATCTAATACTTCAAGCAATGCAGAAGCAGGATCGCCACGATAGTCTTGTGCCATCTTGTCAATTTCATCGAGCAAGAATAATGGATTCTTCACACCGACTTTTGTTAAAGACTGCACAATTTTACCTGGCATCGCACCGATGTAAGTACGACGATGACCACGAATCTCAGCTTCATCACGCACGCCACCTAGCGCCATGCGTACAAACTCACGACCTGTTGCTTTAGCAACCGATTCACCTAGTGAGGTTTTACCTACACCCGGAGGACCAACTAGACAAAGAATAGGACCACGGAGTTTTTTCACACGTGATTGAACAGCAAGGTATTCAACAATGCGATCTTTAACGTCATCTAGACCGTAATGATCTGCATCCAGAATTTCTTGTGCTTTTGCCAAGTTAATGCTGACTTTGCTTGCCTTGTTCCAAGGTGTATCTAGAATCACTTCTAAATAGTTGCGAACAACTGCCGCTTCACTTGAAGCAGGTTGCATTGCTTTGAGTTTACGAAACTCAGCTTCAGCTTTTTTACGTACATGTTCAGGTAAGTCAGCTTCAGCAAGACGCTTCTCAATCTCAGCAACATCATCCTCAGCACCGCCGTTCATATCAGACAGTTCACGTTGAATGACTTTCATTTTTTCATTTAGAAAGTATTCACGTTGGTTTTTTTCCATCTGACGTTTAACGCTGTCGTGTAGGGTTTGTTCAATTTGCTGTTCAGCAGATTGATTCATCAAATAACCCATCAACTCTTGTAAATGTGCCTCGAACTCATCGTGCTCTAAAAATTTCTGTTTGACTTCGATATTTAAAGGCACACGAGTTGCAACGAAGAACATCAATTGCAGAAGATCTTCAATCTTGTTTGCAGCCGCAACAAGTTCTCGTGCATTCCGAAGTTTAGCTTCTGCATATTGAGCAAAGAGTGTACGTAATTCATTTAAGCGAGTTTCTTTACTTTCTTGATCCAAGTCCACTGTCATTGGGCTTAAATGATGTTCAGCAGTCAGATACTCTTCACCATCAATGATACGCTCTAGCTTCGAACGATGTAGTCCTTCAATCAATACTTTAATGCAGTTTTCATCATTCTCATGATTGACCACTTGAACGATTTTAGCCACAGTTCCGTACTGATACAGATTATCGTGATCAATTTCTTCTGTAAGCGAATCTTTTTGCGCAACTACAAATACTAAATTGTCACCGTTACGAGCCACATCCACTGCATTGATCGATTTTTCACGACCCACGAATAGCGCAATTTGCATGTGTGGATAGACCACAACATCACGCAATGCTAATAGTGGTAATACACTTGGAACCTGTGGCTCTAAGCTTGTTTCATTATTTAAAATATATTCAGACATGGGCACTCCTAATGAGTGACAACGGTGTTGCCATGTTTTTATAGTGATGTGCATTTCAAAAATTACAAGGGTTTTAGAGTAGAAAATATAAAAAAAGACAAAATTAGTTGGTTTTAATATTCAAATAACTCTAAAAATAATGTTTGTGAGATGGTGTGATGAGTGCATCAAGTGGTTGGTCCCAGATGTTGCGGTGTAAAGTTTCTTCAATATATTGAAAATCATGTGCTATCCCTAAACGAAAGGGAAAATGGCGGGCTGATGCAAGAGTACGGTCATAGAATCCGCCACCCATACCAATTCGAGTACCATGATGATCACAAGCGAGTAGGGGCATGATCAAAAGATCCAACTTTGAAACATGATGTCCACGACTAGCCATTGGTTCTTTCATACCCAAAGGATGATGGGAAAAGCGTTTGTTTTTATATTGTTGGAGATTGATTTTTACCCAGACTAAATTCTGATTCATGTTGCAAATCATGGGTAAATAAACATCTTTGTGATGTTGGAAACAAAGTTGAATAATTTTTTGAGTACGTATTTCCCCAAATGCATCTAGGTACAGACCAATTTTTTGAGACGTTTTAAATTGTGGGGTGTTTTTAAGTCTGTTTAAGATCTGATGTTCGTTTTTTTTATGTTGTGAAATACTGACATTTTTACGTTTTCGACGAATGTCACTGCGCAGAGATTTCAGATGATCTTTCATAGATGCCACAACAATTTTAATTACTGTAAATCTTACTTGATTTAATCCCTATATTTAATCAGATTGCTCATCTAAATATTTTTTATGACCGGAAAAGCTTCCACGCATTTTTTTAAAGCGCTCCTCAAGAGGTCTTGAGTCGCGCTATAAATTTTTTTGGTAAACATTTTATTTAGTGTTTACTGAATAGTCTAAATTAAGCTAATGCATAAATTATTATTTCTTTATGAAAATATCGAATAAGAACAATGCTTTTTTGAACATGTGAACCGTACCGGGTTTGTCGGAGACTTTTTATTTAAGTTAGGCCACCTGACCTAACAGATTAATTTTATCATAGTACATTGCTTCAAACTCAAAAGGCGACACATAACCCAGTGCACTGTGTACACGCTTTTTATTGAACCAATCTACCCAGTTTAGTGTCGCAAGTTGTACATCTTCTAAACCTTGCCAATCTGCTTTTAAATATTCAATCACCTCTGTTTTGTATAAGCCATTCACTGTTTCAGCCAAAGCATTATCGTATGAATCACCAGTCGTACCGACTGATGCTCTTAAATTTGCTGCTTCTAAACGATTGGTATAGCGAATAGAAAGATATTGCACACCTCTGTCGGAATGGTGAATCACGTTCTTTGGCATGCCTCGATCATGCAATGCCTGCTCCAATGCATCGAGCACCATATCTGTATTCATTCGTGTAGATACTTTCCATCCAACAATGGCTCGTGAGAACACATCAATAATAAATGCGGTGTAGACCCAGCCAGAATTGGTTTGAATATACGTAAAGTCACTGACCTGAGAAGCATTGCTTCGCAAGGGTCAGCTCGATCAGCACTAAAATTCCGTTTCACTAAATCATCTGCTCGTTTTTGATCATCTCGGCTGCGGGTAGTTTGTTTGTTCTTACCATGCCAAACACCTTGTATATCTAGCTTTTTCATCAATCGAGCAACTGTACAACGTGCAATAACATAGCCTTCACGTTTCAATTTTTGCCAAACTTTACGTACACCATATCGACCTAAACTTTCTTTCCAAATACGTTTGATTTGCTCTGCATGATGTAAATCATGCAGAGCACGTTTCGCTCGATGTTCTGGGTTATCAACGAGATCTAAAGCCCGATAATAGGTCGAAGCTGCAATCGGTAAAATTCTACAAATCGCTTCAACACCATATCGATCTTTATTGTGATGGATAAAATCCACCATTATTTGTGTGGGCGGTCGAGCTCCGCATGGGCGAAAAAAGCGGCTGCTTTACGTAGAATTTCATTGGCACGCTTTAATTCTTTAATTTCACGTTCCATTTGCTTCATTTTTTCTTGATCAGATATCTGTTGTACTTTAATAGGATTTTGCTGATCTAAATGCTTTTGATGCCAGGCACGAAGTGTTTCAGGAGTACAAACAATCTTAGGCGCAATTGCTGTGATTGCAGCCCAAGTAGAAGGATAATCTTTTTCAGATTCAATCAATAATTGAACCGCTCTTTCTCTGATTTCAGGGGTATATTTTAATTTTGTCATCGGGGTAGTCTCTCAGAATATTGAGTCTCCGACAAACCCGGTACGGTTCAGGAACGAATTAAAAAGAGAATCTATGCAACTAGAACTGAAGCAAGATCCGATATCTTTGAATATATTGAGATGTTCTATAATTCAAAACGCAGACATGGTTCCAATGGTCAGCGTTCTCCATTAGATTATGAAAAGGCCAATCAAAAGTGGACATTTTTTTTATCAAAAAACTGGTGCGACAATAAATGTCGTGCATGTCTCATCCTGCGATTAACTCTCAGTAATATTTCTTTATAATCAAAACATCAGAAAATAGTCGTTGGATGAAGATGAATTGTTATAGAATCTTGGAATTAAAAGAAATCTTATATTGATTTTTAAACCAAAAAATCAAAAGTAATTAAAAAATTGGGGAAAATAAGAGGTTATTTTATGTTTGAAAGTATTAAGAATAAAGTCGCTGAATTAATCAATCCGCAGAGTCAAAACTCACTAGATTCAGAAAGTTTGGCGTTACTCACTACCATTGTTGAACCTTTATCTGAAGTAGAGGCAACGTTACCAAATCAAGTTTTAAACTTTATCGTGAATGGTCAAAAACCAGAGGTTTTATTGACATTACAGCAGCAAGCGACAGATAAAGTATGCGCCTTACTAGGTAGCCCTGGAACTTATGGATGGTATTGGCCATCAACTGAGCTTACTAGAGCACAAGAAAAACTATGTAAAGCCTCACAAAATGCGCGTTATAAACTATATATCAATATCTTTTCAAAACTGAGTAGGGATCAGATTATTCGCTATGGAAAATTCCTAGAAGCCGCAACTCAGCAACGTAATTATTCTCAACTTTCTAAACAAACTCCAGTTTGGTTTAGCTATGTACTGGTAGACGGATTATTAACAAGTTTTAATCATCAAAGTTTTGATGATCGTCAGAAAAAATCACATCGCGATCTTTGGTCACTTACAGCATTAAAGCAACTTTATTTATTTGAACCTGAAAATAATATTGAAGGGTTTATTACGACTTTATTTGAGCGTAATGGCGTAAATAGTTATCACTATGATCAATTAAATTTCTTGTTTAAGCTTTCGGATAGTGTCCAGTTCTTCACTGATTATGCACAAGAAATTCGTGAGACTTTACCTAAACTTTCTGCTGCAGCGCAGGGGATTTTCCTAGAGTTTATTGCTCAGCATCACGACTTATTACAACAACAAACCGAACTTATCATCATGCTTGCATTAAGTTCGAGCAAAGGTGTTCGCGAGCAAGCGACTGTTTTACTCACACATCTTGACGATGCTCAAAGCCAGCAACATTTGCAAAATTTCTTGATCAATGGCGAAAGCAAACAACGTAGTTTTGCCGCGGATTTGCTAGCACGTTTAGGAGAGCAAAATCGGGAAATCTTGCAGCAAGCAGCAGAAAATGAAAAATTAAAATCAGTTCAGGCAAATATCCTTTCTGCTTTGCAACGACTCGAATCTTTGGGTCAAGTGGTCGAGCTTGAATATACCTTACCTGATATTGAAGTGATTGAGGCTCAAGACATTCCTGAAAGTTTTGCTCAGGTTCTACAGGATAATTACTTGGCAGTAAAAGAAAAATATCGTCAAGCTGCAGAACAGGAAGTTGAAGATAATAAAGCTGTTGAGAAAGGTGGATACAAAAGCCATTGGAGACAGAATAACTACCGAGACTTCTGCAAATCATATGACAAAGTTGAAAATGTTGGGCAATTAATTCTTGGTCATCTAAATGGTCAAAAAAACTATCGTTCCTATATTGAAGAAATTGCCAATTATCAAAAAAAGTTACAGCAGTTACCTGAGTTTAGTTTGATTCATGCAGCGCGTTTGGTGCTAGGGAATCGAAACAATGATTGGATCAACTGGTATCAGTTTTTCCAGTTTTTAGAGACTAAGAGTTGGGAAACAATTGAGTTACGTCAGTTAGACCAAGTTTTGCAACAAGTCGGTATTTCAGAAGAGAGTAGTAAACGTTGTATTGCAAATGAATACCTAGAAAACTATAGCGGTGATGAACTAAATACTCGAATTGCTGATGATGAAAAAGTCATTCCTTTTTTTATTGAGAACATTGATTTAATTGCAGAAGCTTTGGGATTACTACCAAGTAAAAATCAAAATTCATGGCGCTATTATGATCCAATCAAGGCATTAGCTCTATTACAACGTTTTCCACAAGTACCTAAACAGTTTATTCCTCGATTACTTGAGTTTGCTTTGGGGGATGGAAAACGTTTACGTTTTGACGCTCAGGAAGTATTAAAAAAACTCCCTGATATTCATTTAAGAGCGATTGAAGCTTTAGAAAATGGTAAACAAGAAATTCGTATTACAGCAGTCGAATGGTTAGCGCGTTTACAACATCCCTCTGCGGTCACAGCGCTTTATGATTTATTAAAAAAAGAGAAAAAAGAAGTTGTTATTGCTGCAATTCTGACGGCTTTAGAGCAGTTAGGTGAGGATATTAATATTTATCTTTCGCCAAAAGCATTGCTCAAAGATGCTGAAAAGGGTTTAAAAGCTAAGATTGCTAGTAGTTTTACTTGGTTTGATTTACAGCATTTACCTCAAGCGCAGTGGCAAGATGGTACAACAGTTGATCCTCAAATTATTCAATGGTGGGTCGTTTTAGCAGACAAATTGAAAGACCCTGTGCCCAATGCACTGTTACAGCGTTATATGGGACTGTTAAATGATAAAAGCCAACAAACGCTTGCATTGTATTTACTGCAAAGCTTTATATATCAAGATACTCGTAATCCAACTTTAGAAGAGGCGATAGAGGTTGCAACGAAAGAAGCACCGAGTCGTTTAGCATCTTATCAAGATTCATTTAAACGCTGGGGACAAAAGTACCCGGAATATTATGGACGTTATGAACACATCACACTGGAAGAAGTGGTTGAAGAAATTAAACGTGAGCGTTTAGCAATTTATTTAGGTTCTGCAATTAAAAGTAAAGGAATGTTGGCACTGACTTTTAAAACGCAAGGTAGTGTTGCGGTGAAATTATTGCAAGATTATATGAAGCTACATTACCAACGTCGTGCACAAATCGAAGCGATGTTGAGTAGTTTTTCAATCAGTGATGATCCATTGATTATTCAATTACTTCTGAGTTTGTCACGTCGTTACCGCACAGCATCTGTTCAGAATCTAGCGAAACAATTGGTTGAGCAAATTGCAGAGCGCAATCAATGGAGTAGTGATGAATTGGCAGATCGCACAATTCCGACCGCAGGCTTAGACGATGTAGGTGTGCTGAGTTTAGAGTACGGTTCTCGAGTCTTAACTGCCTATGTAGACGATAAAGATAAGTTCGTACTTAAAAATGAAGATGGAAAAATAATTAAAGCCTTGCCTGCTGCACGACAAGGTGATGACGAAGGCTTAATTAAAGAAGCTAAATCATTATTCAGCAGTAGTAAGAAAGAATTTAAACAAGTGATTGATCTACAAACACAACGCTTATATGAAGCGATGTGTAGTGAGCGAGCTTGGAGCAGTACGGATTGGCAAGAATACCTGTTTGCACACCCAATTATGAAACGTTTGATTCAACGTTTAGTTTGGTTGGAGCTTTCTTCAGAAGGTATTATTTTACAAAGTTTCCGTCCTAGTGATGACGGCAGTTTATTAAATCTTGAAGATGATGAAATTGAATTAGCACAAGATAGCCAAATCAAAGTTGCACATGGTGTTTTGATCAGTGCTGAAGATGCAGAAGCATGGCAAGCACATTTTAAAGATTATAAAGTGAAGTTCCTATTTGAGCAGATGACACACCAGCTTCCTGTTTTTGAAGCACATGCGGAAATCATTGAGGATCGTAAAGGCTGGTTAACCGATACATTTACTTTACGTGGAGTGATTACCAAGCTTGGTTATCAACGTGCTTCAATTGAAGATGGTGGTTCTTTTGATAGTTACTTTAAACCATTTAGCCAAATTGGTTTATCTGCGGTGATTCGTTTTAGTGGCAGTTATGTGCCTGAGGAAAATCTTGCAGCTGTATTGTACGACCTCAGTTTTGAGAAAAAGAATGTACGTTCTTGGCGTGACAGTGCAATGAATTTAGCAGATGTACCGCCAGTGTTATTAGCTGAAACTTATGCTGATTATTTAAAAGTTGCTGAGGCATGTTCTGGTTTTGATCCTGAATGGCAGAAGAAAACACCTTGGTAAAATGGTAAAGATATGAATCCACAAGACATTATTAAATTAAGTGCTGAACAACGTTTTGCAGAAGAACTTGCAACAATCAGTGAGCATGACCATGCGCCTAAACCACAAGGTTGGTTACGTTCACCACGTGCGGTACGCCAATTTATTCTCGGTGATGAGAAATTAGCGATTAGCCGTAAATTTTATGGTGATGATGCTTTAGTCGACAGAGCAATTGTGACTTTACTGGGTAAACAAGGTCTCATGTTAGTAGGTGAACCAGGTACAGCAAAATCTATGCTGTCCGAATTATTAGCAGCAGCGATTAGTGGTGATTCAGGATTAACCATTCAAGGAACAGCAGGCACAACTGAAGATCATCTCAAATATTCATGGAACTATGCTTTATTACTTGCTGAAGGTCCTAATGAGAAGTCTTTAGTTGCATCACCTGTTTACCAAGCGATGCAGCATGGCAAGATCATTCGTTTCGAGGAAATCACGCGTTGTCCACCTGAAATTCAGGATGTCTTAGTTTCATTAATGTCTGAAAAGACCATGATGATTCCTGAGCTTGGGGATCAAGGTCGTGTTTATGCCAAAGCAGGATTTAATATTATTGCTACCGCCAATTTAAGAGATCGCGGTGTGCATGAGATGTCATCGGCATTGAAACGTCGTTTTAATTTTGAAACTGTACGACCGATTGCTGATCCTGTTTTTGAACGTGAGCTTGTGCTGACTCAGTTGAAACGCGAGTTAGGAGAGTTATCTGATCAGATTCAAATGTCTGAATCTGTGGTTGATCTACTGGTCACAGTTTTTCAAGAGTTACGCCAAGGCACAACCAAAGACGGTACCTCAATTAAAACACCTGATGCTGTGATGTCGACTGCTGAAGCGGTCAATATCGCTTATGCAGCTGCTTTAGAAGGTTATTATTTAGGTGATCAATCTTTGAGTGGTGCTGCGATTGCACGTCAGTTGATTGGTGTAGTGTTAAAAGATAATGCTGACGATGCCAAGCGGATGCGTTTTTATATGGATAATGTTGCCCGTGAACGTGCCAAACAGGATGTAACTTGGAAGGCTTTTTTTGATGCTGGAAAAACGTTTTGGCAGTAGATTTTTTGAGTCTTAACTGAGTCGTGCCGAGTTCTCATCTTATTTGAGGATAAACCTTCGGCTCGACCTACTTTTGTTTCGACAAAAGTAGGCAAAACCATTTGTCATTCACAGAACCTGTTGACTTCTTACATTTAGTTAATCGAGTCGCAGAAACAACATTTGACAGATACCACGCAGGCTGTGAATGACGTTCCGAGTATCAGATGTTGTATGTAGTTTATATAAAAAGTGAAAATTTATTGAAATAAAGAATATGACGATACCACAACGCTTACAACTAGCATTACAACAGCAAAAGGCTTTGGCAGATAAAGGTATTCATTTTTTACCGATTCGCCATCATAGCCCAGCGTGTGCTTATGCGGTTTTACAATCGTTGCAGCAATTGCAGCCTAAGCATGTATTGATTGAAGCACCACGTTCATTTAATCGCTTAATTGCAGATTTACAGCATCCAGATAGTCAGCCACCACTGGCTGTGCTGTGTCAAACCGAAATCATCGAAGCAAAGAGTAATGCTGCTACTGATGAAAAGACGGAACAGAAACAAACCCGTACTGCTTATTATCCATTTTGCGATTATTCACCTGAATGGGTTGCGCTGCGATATGCGCCAGAAATTGATGCTCAGGTTGAGTTTATTGATTTAGCGTGGACAAGTCAGATTGATCATGAATTAAAGACAATCACCAAACAAACTTGGCAAAGTCGAAGCTTACAGCAAGAGCGCTATTTGGCTCATAGTCAGTATTTACAAACCCTAGCACAGAAGTTGCACTGTCGAAATCATGATGAACTTTGGGATCACTTATTTGAGTTAAAGCCAAAGCTGGAGATGCATGATTGGCAAAGCTTTTTCCATGAGGTGCTCGTTTGGTGTGCTATGTCTCGTTTAGATTACGAGGATAGTGTTTTAGAAGCCGATGCTTCTTTAATCCGAGAACAATGCATGCTGCAAAGCATCTTAGAATGCTATGCAAATAACAAAGGTACCATTTGTATCCTCACTGGTGGTTTTCACACCTTGGCCTTAATTGAGCAATTGGCAGCACATTTACTGGTTGAGAAACCTAAGAAAATTAAAAAAATGAAGTCAGCAGATCAAGATGACCAAGCATGGTTGATTCGTTATAGTTTTGATCGTCTTGATGCTTTAAATGGTTATGCTTCTGGTATGCCATCACCTGCATTTTATCAACGTTGCTGGCAACATATGATGGAGAAACCCTTTGATGATGCTCAACAGCGACAAGCCTTAATCGTTGAGTCACTGTCTGATTTTTCTACGCAATTACGCGAACAGCAGATTTTAAAAAGCAGTTTTATTACGGTTAAAAATGCGACTGAACAGGCGATTAGATTAGCGACTTTAAGAGGACATCATTTAATTAGTCGTTTTGATTTGATTGATGCCTGTCAAAGTAGTTTTGTCAAAGGCAGTTTAGATGAGGGACAACAAGCATTTCAAAGCCTATTGAAGCAAATTCTGGGTGGTGCACGTCTAGGACAAGTGGTGCAATCCACACAGACACCACCATTGTTAGCTCAAGTCTATGATCTAGCAAAAGTTCATCGTTTTAAATTGGATGAAACGACGACCAAACGCGCAAAACTGGATGTCTTTCGTAATCAAAAACATCGTTTGCGCAGTCGTTTTCTACATTTACTTGATTTCTTGCAAGTGGGATTTGCCAAGTCAGTGAGTGGCCCAGATTTCTTAGGTGGTGGGCGCTTACATTTATTATTTGAAGAATGGGATTATGCATGGACACCCCATGTTGAAGCCCAGTTGATTGAATTATCCGAGTTAGGAAGTGAGTTAAATACTGTTGCAGTACAAAAACTCTTGCATATCAAACAGACTTTTTCTCAAACAGGACAAGGAAGGTCATCACATCTTGCAGTACAGCTTTTAATTCGAGCAGCATTGATGGGATTGCACAAACAAATTCCAATTCTGTTTGCTGAAGTTCAACAATTCTTACCCACTGATCCTGATTTGGATTCGGTGATTCAATGTGGACAAAAATTATTAAATTTATGGACAGGCAAAGATTTCTTAGCTTTTCAGCAACAACCTGAACTTAAAGCACTGATGCAGCAAGTCATTCCCACAGCATTATTTTTATTGTCTCAGTTGGCAACGCCACCAGCAGACCAACAACAGCAAATTCTGAATCAAGTTTTGCAATTACGCAATTTGTCTAAGCAGATAAATCGTGTAGTGGGTGGTGAGCTAAATTTCCTAGCACAATTTTATAATGCTTTAGCACGATTAAATACGGACTGGCAAAAGCTAGATGTGTTAGCGGGTGCGGTTGATGCCTTACGTTTTATTGATGGTGATTTGACTGAACAGGATTTACAACAATCAGTTCAGCGACATTTTGGTTTAGGTGCTAACCCTGAACATGCAGTTGCCTATCTATCTGGAATGATGCAAAGCGCACCTGAATTATTATTGCGTTATCCTGCAATAGCACAACTACTGAATCAACTGTTATTAAAATGGGATGAGGCTGCTTTTGTGGCGATTCTGCCTGATTTACGCCAAGCATTTACTCATTTTAAACCGAAAGAAACAGCGGCTTTTGCTGAGAAGATCGCGCAGCTGAATGATGTTTCAAGTTTGGATATCTCTCAATATATCAGTGAGGTTTCACAAGCTGAAATGCTACAAGGTGTTCAATTAAATCAACAACTGCAAGAGTTTTTGATCGAGCGAAATTTACAAGGTTGGTTAGTATAATGAATGATTCAAACTCTAATAACCTTGCAGCGCGTTGGCGGTTGATTTTGGGTCGCTATAGTGATCGAGCTTTGGATCAGGTACAGCTTGATGCAGAACAATTACGTTTGGAACGTACTCTCGATTATTTATACAACCGTGAGTATGAACAACGTGGTCATGTTGCAGGGGAGTCTCGTCATGGCTCATTAGATGACTCACAGCTCACTGCAATTAATTGGCTCAATCAAGCGCGAAAATTATTTCCGCAAAGTACTTTTGAACGTATTCAAACTCAAGCAGTTGAACGCTACCAATTAGATGCATTACTCAAAGATCCGCAAAGCTTAAAAAGTTTAGAACCTACACCTCAACTTGCTAAAGCCTTATTGACGATGCGTGGGCGAATGAATGCACAAACTCGAGATGCTGTCCGAGAGATTATTCAAACCGTAGTAGAGCAAATCGTTGCACGATTAAAACCTAACTTTATCAATGCGATTCATGGTCGACGCAATCGTTTTCGCCGTTCTTTGATTGCGAATAGTCAGAACTTTGACTGGCGACGTACGATTCGGGAAAATTTAAAACACTATAACGCTGATTTAAATAAGCTCATTATTCAACAACCATTCTTCAATGCGCGGGTACAACGTCATTTACCTTGGACTGTCGTGTTGTGCGTGGACCAAAGTGGTTCAATGATGAATTCTGTCATGTACAGTGCGATTTGTGCCAGCATTCTCGCAAGTTTACCTGCTGTAAAAGTACATCTCGTATTATTTGATACCAATATTGTTGATTTATCTCATATGGCACATGACCCCGTTGAAGTGCTATTGACTGTTCAGCTTGGTGGTGGCACAGACATTGCCAAAGCGGTGAATTATTGCGAACGTTTTATCACACAACCAAATCGCACGATTTTTACCTTAATAAGCGATTTTGAAGAAGGTGGTTCTGTAGCACATTTACTCAATGCGATTAGTCGCTTGCAAAGTCAACACGTAAAGTTATTGGGCTTAGCTGCTTTAGATGAACAAGCTAACCCGGTCTATGATATTCAAATGGCACAAAAACTGAATGAGAGGGGCATGTCTGTTGCAGCGCTCACCCCTGAACATTTTGCTGAATGGATGGCGGAGGTGATGCAATGAGCTGGCAACACCAATATTTGGCTTATGATCAAGACAGCCTTTCCACTTATGCAAATGCAGGTTTAGTTCGCCGTGCCTTAAAAGATATTGAGGCAAGAAAGGTTATTTTAAAAACCGAGCAATCTGAACAGATCACCATTGAGAGTGATGGTCAACAGGTTGGTTTATCATCGGCAGGTTTAGTCAATGCATCATGTAGTTGCCCTGCAACAGGTGCTTGTAAGCACATTGTCGCAGCCGTTTTATATCTGCAACAACATTTACAAAATTCAGTTCAGCAACCAATCGAAAATCTAACAACAGACTCAGCTGAGGATATTCAAAGTACGACTGTTGAATTAGTTGAACAACTTGAAAATAATTTCCAATCCAATCTGATCGAAGAAATATTGAGAGTTGATCTCAACCAAATCGCCAAGAAAATAGGCAAAGCTCAAACTCAAAAAGCCATCAAACTCGCTCGGCTTTGGCAAAAAGAACAACAAACAGAATTATTTGAAGAAGAATACAGTTTAAAAATTCGTATCAAGAGTCTGGCTGAAGACATTATTTATGTGGCAGGGGCTGGTTTTGCTGGAATGCTGTCAAATTTAGAAAAGGATCAGTCAGCATATTATCTAGCTGCTTTAAGTGAAGTACAGAGAGTTCAAGGAAAATTCTGGACTGAGTTGGAACTCAATGAGACAGAGAATCCCGCAGTTCTGAGTGAGAGTGAAGGTCAATTTATTATTGAATTAAAAGATGATCTTGCTCAGTTGATTGAGTTTGGTTTATCGCATGTAAATGAAATGACTGCACGACAATTACATCTACTGAATATGTCTGCTAGAAGTGAGTCGTTACCTCGTTTGGCTGCAATGTTAAGGCAACTGAGTGGTCAGGTCAGTAGACTTTTAAATCGTGATGAACATAGTTCTGAACACGAAACATTATTATATTTAGCTCAAATCAATGCGTATCTTTACCAGTTAGAACATGCTGAGGGTGAGGCTTTAGTTCGCTTAAGAGGTAAATCACGTCGTCAATATGAAGTAGATCAGCAACAAATAGATTTAGAACTTTTACCTTTAGGCGCACGTTGGTGGCGAACATTGGGTGGTGCTAGAGGAATAACTTTATATTTCTCAGAGCAAGAAAACCCTCAAATTTTTGAGGTGACACTAGCGCGTACTGAAAATAATGATCCGAACTTTAATCGTTACAATGCATGGTCTCAGCAAAGCATTTGGATGATGACAGCTCAACAACTCATGCAAAAAAAAGTACGATTACAACAGCCACGATTTTCTGAGGATGATCGTTTATCTGCTTCAGGACAAAGTCGAGCCTTACCACTTAATAGCTTAAAAGATCTTCAGGATTTTAGTATTTATCAACACATCGGATTTGATAATTGGCACAAACTACAGCAACGTTGGCAGCAACAATTACAAAGTATTGAAGGTGTTGATCAAACAGTAATGCTTAATATTTCTAGCTATGACAATCCTCAAGTTGATGAAATTGAGCAATGTTTGTGGTGGACGGTCTATGATCAGAATCAATCAGCGATACATTTACGTTTAGATTGGAAAACGTCAGAAATAGAAAAAATTCGGCAGCTCGAACACTTGTGTAATCAAAAAACTCAAATCAACTCTGTTTTTGTATATTGCCAGATTAAAGGACATACCTTGGTGTTATCGCCAATCAGTTTATTGATCATGCAAAATGAAAAAACTCGCTTGTTTAACCTAGATTTTGATCAATTCACTGAATCAAAAAAAACTTTGAAAGAAAGTATCGTTGGACGGATTGAACAACTCTTAATGATGAAACAACAACAGAGAGCAAAATTTTCATCTATTCAAATGAGTTTAAGTCAAAAAGTGTGTGAACCAATTTTTGATGTATTACTTAGTCTTAGTTGCTCTGGGCGTATGATGCTGAGTTCATCACAGATCGAAACATTGCAACAACAACGTCAGTTGGCATTAGATGCAGGAATGAACATACTTGCAAAGCAAATCACATCACTTTTAGCCGAGTCTAAAATCAATGTTGAGTCAATTTTACGGCTTATTTATCTCTGTGATTTAATTCTACGAATGCAAGTGGAGTTACCAATTCAACTGAATCCAAACTTGTAATATGTTTGATATTTGATTTTTAGTTAAAGAAAACTCGTTGGATTAATTCTAGATTTTTCATACTTTATGTTGTTTGGAAAAGTCGATTTGGGATTTTACTAAGGTATAGAAGCTGGTTTTAGATTGTTTTAGTCGGATAAATATTGTCTCTCGTATTCTATAAACTTCGATAAAATATAGACTATTATCAAATAATGAGAGTTTTTATACTTTTCTTGACTTAATTGACATCATCTAAGTAAAAGCAGTCAATTCTATTTTGATTTAATGACCTTAACTTGAATAAAAACTATTGGGAAATAGCTAAAAATGGACCGTTTAATCCAAAAAAATAAGTGCAGGATGTCAATTAAATCAATTCTTATCTCAGGAATGTTGGTCTCGTCATTCACCATGATGAGTCCAACCTACGCTGCTCCTGAAGGGAAGTTAGATCTAACGCTTTCAACTCATTCGCAGAATAAAGTTAAAAAACTACTCAATGACCCTAAAACTTGGCAGCAGATTCCTAAACAGGTCACTTTATGTGTGTATTCGCCGAATGGTGAGCATAGTGAAGCATTTGAACAAGCAACCAGCTATATCACTGAAATTCCAAGAATGGTAAACGTCGCCAAGCAGTTTGGTGTCAATATGAAGGTTGCTCGTCCTTCGCATTTACAATTTAAACTGGATTTTGATTATCCTAAACTTAAAAAAACAGCATCTACATTGGTGAACCTAAAGGTTTATACCAATGAAGCTGTTTTAACCGAAGATTTCCGTAGTAAACGCTGTGATGGTGCAGGTATTAGTAATCTACGAGCGAAACAATTTAATAAATTTGTTGGAAGTATTGATGCAATTGGTGCACTACAAACATACAAACAATTGAGCGCAGTGATCCAAGTTTTAGCAAATCCAAAGTTTGATGAAAAGATGGTGAACAAAGACTATGAGGTTGTCGGGGTAGTACCATTAGGTGCTGCTTATATTATGGTCAACGATCGAAATATTAATACTCTAGCTAAAGCTGCAGGTAAAAAGATTGCTGTATTCCAATTCGATGAAACCCAAAAGAAATTAGTTCAAAATGTAGGTGCTCAACCTATTTCGGTAGATCTAGTGAGTGTCGGTGGTAAATTCAACAATAAAGAAGTCGATATTATGGCTGGACCTGCGATATTGTTTGAACCACTTGAGTTACATAAAGGGATGAGTGATAAGTCTGGCAAAGTTGTTGGTGGGATTATCAACTTCCCTGTCATTCAAGTGACAGGCACATTGATCATGCATCGCAATAAATTCCCAGCAGGAATGGGATCAATTGCGCGTGAGGTCATTTCTAAACAGCTCAATCCAGCATTTGAATTTGTCGATAAATTGGAAGCTAAAATTCCAAGTAAATATTGGTTAACACTAAATGAAAGTGATAAGCCTGGTTATGTTCGTCTCATGCGTGAAGCACGTATCCAAATGACTAAAGAAGGCTATTACGATCCAGATATGATGAAGTTGCTGAAACAGGTTCGTTGTTCACAAGCGCCAAGTCACTATGAATGTGCCTTGAACGATGAATAGATCTTAAAATTTTGAACTGATAACGCCATAGTACATATCGCATGTGCTATGGTTTTTTTAATTTGAAATGTACTAAAAATAACAAGAGTTTTGAAGGTTATAAAAATAAAAAACGTTTTGATTGAGAGGGGATTATAAATTGAATTTTCTTTTGGTGAGAACCATTAGAAAAGTAATGCTCCAGAGGTGCCGCTGCATGGTCGTTACCCTGAACCCGATGAGTTCAAGGTGGAGGTGACGTACACTTACTGGGTTTCCTACTCGAGGCAGGCATACACTCAAAATGTACAGGACACATCCATAAATTTAAGTATCGGCAGGGGACTAGACGTACTGGCGAACACCCTAGAGACAGTTTTAGTATAACTGATCTTTACACGATGACAATCCTTGCAGATCACATATCTGTAAAGATACTTACTAATTGATGGGGCTTTGTGCAATTTTACTCAACAGTTTGTTCGACATCTTCCAAGATGGTTTGAAGTAGGCGTTCACAGTGAGCATATTCCTGCAAAGATTTATTCAAACTAAACACATCTTGTGCCATCTGTAAGGCAACCATAATGACTAACTTATTGTGTTCTACACGAGGAGCGTTACGTCGCATATCCTGAAACTTTTGATTCAGTAGTTCAGCTGCACGCTCTAATTCTTCACGTTTATCTTCAGTGGTATTTAAGCGAAAAGTCTGTTCAATTAAACGAAGTTCTACTGTCACTTGTTCACTCATGATCAGTTTTCCTCTTGTAGTTCAGCATTCGGGTGAGCAAGTTGCTGAATTTCTTGTGCATGATGATCTTGCGCAGTACCTAGGATGGCAAGACGCTGAATAATTGCTTCAACTTTTGATTTTGCAAGCTCATTTTTTTGCAATAAACGATCACGATCTTGCTGAAGATCTTGGATTTCTTGCTGGCTATGACGTTGTTGCGCTTGGAGCTTCTCTTTAGTCACACGTAAATCATTACGCTCTGCCAAAATCTCTTGAAAGCGATTTTTTAAGTCAGTGGTACTTTTTTCCAAGCGGCTATAGCGTTCAGCAAGTGTTGTTGCATCTTGATTCAGCTGCTTAAATTGATCTTGTAACTGAGTTAATTGTTCAGTTAAGTTATCAACTTCGTCCTGCTTTTGCGTGATGATGCTATTTTTTTGCACGATTTGTGCATGATGTTCTGTTTCAGCTAAAGCTTTAGCTTCAGTGAGCGAAGTGTTTTCGCGCTCTAAATGATGTAAACGTGTTTTTAAAACACCAATATGCGCTTGTAGACGCTGTAATTGTTCTAACATAACGAGGTCGCACAGAGTTGCAATCAAAGGTAATATATACAGCAGTATAGAGATTGGATAAACGAATGCAAGACGATATTTCAGGTTGGACGGATTGGAATGCCCATTTTGATGGGATTGAAGAGATTTCAAGTCCAAGTGAGTTACATGGATTACTCACAGGTATAGTTTGTGTCACACAAGCACCAACCAAAGACGAATGGTCACAAATTTTAAATACTTTAAATGTTCCTGCATTATCGGAAGAGGCATTAGAAAGCTTAACTGACGAAAGCGAAGATGTTTCTCATGCCTTGTCTGACGATGAGTTAGATTATTTGCCGATGTTGCCAGATGATAGTCATCTACTTGTTGATCGAGTTCAAGCTTTGGCAGATTGGTGTGCTGGTGTGGTTCTAGGCTTTGGTTTAGCATCGGGACATATTCGTGCTGATGAACAAGAACTCATTGAACACTTACAAGATGTTGCAGCAGTAGAGTTTGAAGATTCAGATAATGATGACGAAGGTGAAGCAAGCTATGAAGAGTTATACGAGTTTGTTCGTTTAATTCCAGTGAGCTTATCGATTGGTCGCAAAAAGATTTCTGTTAGTGAAAGTTCACTCTTAAAAAACTTTCATGCCAAAAGCAGAAATCAAGAAAGCACAGCTGATCCACAAACTATTGTAGAAATGTTTACACCGCATCGTCCGAGTTAATGCGGTATTAAATCTCCCTAATAAATCCCTCTTACTTTTTAGAGGGACTTTCAAGCTGCAGGATAATATGAAACTAACTCAAGCTGATTTTAAACAACGCCGTGATCATTTAGCTCAGAAAATGGGTGCAAATAGTGTTGCTATTATTGCGACACGTGCAGAAATGTACCGCAATCGCGATGCAGACTATAAATATCGAGCTGACAGTAGTTTTTATTATTTAACTGGTTTTGCTGAACCTGAAGCAGTTGCGGTTTTGGAAACCTTCGCTGAAGGTGAAACGTATCGTTATTCCTTATTTTGCCGAGAGCGTAATCGCGAAATGGAGATTTGGAATGGTTACCGTGCTGGTGTGGAAGGGGCTGTTGAAATCTATGGTGCAGATGAAGCATTTGCAATAGATTTATTGGATCCGGAAATCATTGCTAAGCTCTTAAATAAAGATCGTCTGTATTTTCGAATTGGTCATCAAGCTGAGTTTGATGCCAGAGTAAGTCAATGGATTCAAAAAGCTGATGCTCAACAACGTCGTGGATCAACCTCTCCAGCAGAGGTTATTCAGCTTGATCGACTTATAGATGAGATGCGTCTGAAAAAATCAGCGCAAGAAATCGAGCTAATGCAGATCGCATCAAATATCAGTGCAGATGCACATACACGTGCTATGCAATCAGTGAAACCAGAAATGATGGAGTATGCACTTGAAGCAGAACTCAATTATATTTTTGGTAAAAATGGTTGTGTACCAGCCTACAATAGTATTGTCGGTGGTGGAGAGAATGCATGCATTTTGCATTACGTAGAAAACAATAAACCATTAAAAGATGGTGATTTGGTTTTAATAGATGCTGCTTGTGAATATGAATTCTATGCATCTGATATCACTCGTACTTTCCCAGTCAATGGTAAGTTCAGTCCTGAGCAAAAAGCACTTTACAATATTGTATTAGATGCACAACTAGCTGCGATTGATGCAACACGTATCGGCAATCACTACAAATATCCACATGAAGTCGCTGTAAAAATTTTAACTCAAGGTTTGGTTGATCTTGGCTTACTTAGCGGTAATGTAAATGAGTTGGTTGAAAGTGAAGCATTCCGTCAATTCTTTATGCATGGCACTGGGCATTGGCTTGGTATGGATGTGCATGATGTTGGTGCTTATAAGCATGGCGAAGACTGGCGTGCTTATGAAGCAGGTATGGTAGTCACCGTTGAGCCTGGTTTATACGTCGCACCCGATGATGAAACCGTTGATGCGAAATGGCGTGGTATTGGGATTCGTATCGAAGATGATATTGTAGTCACTGAAAATGGACCGTTGGTTTTGACTAAGAATGTAGTGAAAACTGTTGAAGAAATTGAGCAATTAATGGCTAGTTAAGTCTGAAATATTGATCTAAAGGCTTATTCTAGGATAAGCCTTTTTTATTTGTCGAATTAAAATAAAACACAGACCAAACAAAGTACAAATTCCAATCCCAATTTGAGTTAGAGTAAGATAGGCTAGGGTCAGTAGATATTTCATAAATGCTTGCGACAGTGGATATTTTTTAGATGATACAAGGCATGGCTTATGAAATTTAGTCATTCTAAATAAATAAGCCATAACGCAGTAGCGACAAAAAAAATCCCTGTCCCACAGGGTTATGGCTAAAACTTCCTTAAACGTTGTTATGAAACTTGACAAGGAGTTGCCATTGCCTACGTTTCATGCCTCGTTTAAGTTGTTTTAGCCTATAACGCAACCATAGATAAAATATCAACAGACCCTTAACATCAAGTCATGAAAAACTGATAAGGAATAATATTATGCAGCAACAAGTCATCATTGTCGGTGGGGGTATGGTTGGACTCAGCCTTGCTTTAATGTTGGCAAAATCTAATATTGCCGTAAAGCTATTAGAAGCTGTGAAATATCCAAATTACGATGACGAAAATCTAGCTCCATATCACTCAAGTTTTGATGCGCGTAACACCGCTTTGTCACGCCGTAGCGTGCAAATTTATCAAAAGTTAGGATTGTGGGATGCATTACAACAGCATGCGACCCCAATTTTACAAGTGCATATCACAGAGCAGGGTAGCTTTGGTAAAGCACGACTAGTCGCAGAACAAGAGAAAGTAGAAAGCTTTGGGCAAGTAATTGAAAATGCGTGGTTAGGTCGAGTATTACTCACCCAAGTTCGTCAGCAGCCTCTGATTGAATTAATTGATGGGGTACAAGTGACGTCACTGATACAAGATGCAGATGAGGTTCACATTGAAGCCATGCGTAATGGTGAATATATACACTCGCTCAAATCAAAGTTAGTGATCGCAGCAGATGGTCGTGATTCTTTCTGTCGTCAAGCAATTGGTGTGGGCGTGGATGAACATGATTATGACCAAGTTGCGATTGTCACAACGGTTCAAACCTCTAAACCTCATCAACAGGTTGGTTTTGAGCGTTTTAGCGCATTAGGACCATTGGCGTTATTACCTTTACCTGGTGAATATCGTCGTTCTGTCGTTTGGCCAGTTAAAAAAGGTACTGAAGCTGAATGGTTGGGTGAAGAAAATGATCAGCACATCTTAGATGCTCTACAAGAAACTTATGGCGATCGTGCGGGTAAATTTGAAAAAACGGGTAAACGTTTTAGCTATCCATTGTCACAAGTTCTGGCTCACAAGCAGGCGGTTGGTCGTGTAGTTCTCATGGGTAATGCAGCGCACACAATACATCCTGTTGCAGGGCAAGGCTTTAACCTTTGTTTACGTGATGCTGATGTATTGGTTCGTTATTTACTAGAACAGTTAGCGAAGTCTGATGATATTGGTCATCCTGATAATTTATTGGCTTATGAGCAAGCACGTTTAACAGATCAGCAGCGTGTGATTAAGTTCTGTGATTCAGTGGTGCGTGGTTTTAGTAATCAAAATCCGCTTCTTAAATTAATAAGAAACACAGGATTGATTGCATTTGATGTGATTCCTGGTATTAAGCCTTTGGTTGCTAATTATGCGATGGGGCTAAAAGCATGAGTGAAATGTTAGATGTCGTCATTGTTGGTGGTGGATTAGTCGGTGGTTTAACAGCGTTGTTGCTAGCACAAGGTGGTGTGCAAGCAACAGTATTGGATGCTGCACCAGTGCTTGATCAAGACAAAACTTTAGCCGTGATGAATCCACGTGTGTTGGCTTTAAGTCAAGCAACGATTCATCTACTAAAGACAGTTGATGTTTGGAATGATTTAGCACGACAAATGCCATATTCAGGTATGCAAGTCTGGAATAAAATTGGTTATGGTGAAATAAATTTTGGACATGCTTCCGAAGAGCAACCTCGTGCAGATCAAGCTTTAGGTTCAATGGTTGAGCCAAGTGTTTTGAATATTGCGATACAGCAAAAAATGTTACAGCAGCTCAAAGATTACCGTACCCAAGTAAAAGTTATTCGCATTGAGCAAATTGCAAAAGGTTGGTCGATTCAACTCGCCGATGGCACGATCCTCAAAACTAAGTTATTGATCGGTGCTGATGGTGCAAACTCATTTGTACGTGAGCAAGCTTATATTGATTTAGATATTTTAGACTACAAACAAGCCGCAATCAGTTGTGCGATTAAAACGACACAACCGAATCAATATGTCGCACGCCAAATTTTTCTACCTACTGGTCCACTTGCATTTCTACCTATGGCAAGCTTAGATCAACAAGAAAATGGCTACTGGCAATCAATTGTATGGACTCTGCCTGATGATTATGCGGATGAATATTCGAAGTTATCAGATCAGGAGTTTATGCAATTACTGACACGTGAAAGTTTGCAAATGTTGGGTGAAGTGATCGATGTAAGATCAAGAGCACAATTCCCACTTAAAGCAAGAGCAGCTCAGCGTTATATCAAATCTGGTTTAGCTTTGATTGGAGATGCTGCACATGTCATCCATCCTTTGGCAGGTCAGGGCGTAAATATCGGTTGCTTAGACGCAGCAGTTTTATGTGATGTTTTATTGCATGATTTAAAACGTGGTGTATGGGCAAATGAGCAAACTTTGCTTCGCTATGAACATCAACGTAAAGGTCAAAACGATGCCATGATGCACAGTATGTCAGCAATCGGGTGGTTAGAAAGTTCAGAGCTATTTCCATTTGTTTGGGCAAGGAACTTTGGATTAAAGCAAGTCGAACAATTTGAAGTACTCAAGGATCGCTTTATGCAACAAGCGAATGGATTGGGTGCATTGCAACACACACGCTACGCTTGCTAAAAAATAGTAGATATTTTTTATACAATCATTTATAAATCAGAGTGAATTTGGTCGTTAAAAGTACAATTTGTTAAACATTCTACTTTGATAAATGAGAAGAGCTTGTTACATTTCACAAAGTTCTGATGACCAAATAACGATGATGAAGATTTAGTCATTGTGGGGAGAGTAATATGACGGAAATTAATGATTACGATGAAAATACTGAAGACTCTGCTGTAGACGATGAAGAGGCGAAAGCAGCAGAAAGCGGTGCAGATAGTGAAGAAGCAACGATTGATGATGCTGATCTAGCTGAAGCTGAAACGCTAACCGTGACTGCTAAACAGAAGCAGCGTCAGGCTTTGGAAGACGAAGTGGCTGCGTTCCTCGCTCGTGGTGGCAGAATTACTGAAGTTCCTCCTGGTGAACATCACGACTGAATTTAAAGCATTTCAAAGGCATCACGATTGTGATGCTTTTTTATGTTGATGTAATGTGAGATCACATTCTAGTGGCTGATGTAATCCTTTTAAAATTCCGCATTGTTCTATCGTGCGGTGTTGAGAGCATTGTTGTTTCAGTTGAATAAAGTCTTGCTTGAGGTGCTCTAAATTTTGAATCTTTTGAGAAACTTCATTAAGGTATTGATCAATCAAGTGATCAACTTCGATACAGGTTTGGTTGGGATGAGTTGATAACTCTTTCAACTTTTGAATATCTTGCAGGGTTATGCCCAATTCGCGGCAATGTTTTAAAAATAAAAGTTCTGAAAGTATCTCTTCAGAATAATGTCGATAATTTCCTGCTGTACGTTTTGCTTTTTCAAGTAATCCAATCTTTTCATAATAACGAATGGTATCTATTGAAACACCTGACTTTTTAGATAATTGCCCAATTGTAAAATTCATTATGCTTGACTCTAGAGCTACTCAAGGGTTTTTAATCACTATAAAAGATTCTTAGAGAAAAGTCATGGCAGGATGTGGTTGTAATACAGCGTGTTCCCCAGCAAAAACAATGAGTCCTAAGTTTAGAAAGGCATTATGGATCGCATTAATTTTAAATGCACTTATGTTTTTTGTAGAAATCATCGGAGGAGCGCATGCACAATCTGTGTCTTTATGGGCTGATGCACTAGATTTTGCAGGAGATGCTGCAAACTATGCTATTTCATTAATTGTGCTTTCTATGAGTTTGTATTGGCGAGCAACGGCAGCTTTACTGAAAGGAATCACAATGGCTGCTTTTGGTATCTTTGTGATCATTAAAGTGATTTGGTCATGGTGGATAGGTGTGATACCTGAACCTATGCTAATGGGAGCTATTGGGATATTGGCATTACTGGTTAACGTATTTGTTGCCATCATGCTTTATACATTTCGAGATGGTGATGCCAATATGCGTTCCGTATGGTTGTGTAGCCGTAATGATGCGATCGCAAATATTGCGGTAATTTTCGCTGCAGCAAGTGTTTGGGGAACAGGAACCGTCTATCCAGATTTATTGGTCGCTTTTATTATTGCTTATCTCGGTGTGAGTTCAGGATTGAGCGTAATTCAACAGGCGAGATCAGAGCGAAAAATGGATCAAAGTCGAATTTAACTAAAACGCTAAATTGATTATCTTTTTTAAAAAATGGATGTAGATATTTTCAGTAATCTACATCCATTTTATTTTAATCTTGTTGTGTAAGTTCTAAAGCACGTTGGTAGGCAACTTTCTTTTTGATTCCTGTTAAATCAGCTGCCAATTGTGAAGCCGCTTTGACGGAGAGATCTTGTAGTAATCGTTTCAATAAGTCATCTAGCTTATCTTGTTCCATATCTTTTTCAGTCGTAGCACCACCAACGACAACAACGATTTCACCTTTTTCTTGGTTGTGATCATTTTGAATAAACGTTACGAGTTCTTTTAACGTCATTTTTTTGATCGTTTCGAAAGTTTTGGTAATTTCGCGAGCAAAACCTACAGGTCGATCTTCACCAAAGACCTGAACCATGTCTTGGATACATGCCAAAATTCGATGAGGTGCTTCGTAGAAAATTAATGTTTGTGTTTCATCTTTTAGCTTTTCAAGTTGACTAATGCGTTGAGAAGCTTTGGATGGAAGAAATCCTTCGAAACTAAAACGATCGCTAGGCAAACCAACAGCACTTAATGCTGCGATCGCTGCGCATGCACCAGGCACAGGAATAACACGTATTCCATGTTCTTGAGCAGCACGAACCAGTTTGAAACCAGGGTCACTAATTAATGGCGTTCCAGCATCACTGATTAGCGCGACGTCTTCACCATTTAACATTTTTTGGAGAAGTTGATCAATTTTGTTACTTTCATTGTGATCATGACACGCAGTTAATTGAGTTGAGATATTATAGTGTTTAAATAACTGTGCAGATTGACGAGTGTCTTCTGCCGCAACTACCGATACAGACTTTAAAATATCAATTGCACGATAGGTCATGTCATCTAAGTGCCCAATCGGGGTTGCTACAACAAATAATTGAGCACTCATAAAAGGTAACTCCCTAATGTATATAAAAAAATATTGGCTGCCGCTTTTTTTTGCAGCATTTGTGAGCCCAGCTTATGCGGACATCTTGGTGATTCTACCTGAATCTGGTGCTATGGCGCGAGCGAGTGAAAACATTAAACGTGGTTTCTTGAGTGCTTATGCAGCATCTGGCAGCCAAGAAAAAATAATTTTTGCCGATTCAACTAAAAATAGTATGGATTACATCTTTAAGAAGAAGGTGAATAACAAAATTAAATTGGTCGTTGGTCCTTTGGCTAGAACTGATATTGATGCTGTCATGCAACTGGAGCCTAAACTTCCTGTACTGGCACTAAATGATGTAAATCAACATGCTGAAAATGTGTGGCAATTTAGTTTGTCGAAACAACATGATGCAGCTGCCTTGACCCAATTATTAAAAAACGATCGGGTAAAAAAATTATGGGTTCTGCGTGAAACTGGTACTGAAGCAGCCACAGAATTATTTATGCAGGCTCTTTCGGTAGAATTCGGTTCAGAAATACAAATTATTGACACTCTGCCCAAAAAATTCTCGAGAAAGGAAGGGTTGTTACTGCTGGGGCATCATCAATGGATTCAACAACTAGGTGAGCTACCTGAAAAGAAAGTCTATGCAACACCATTAAGTATCGAGCAGGGACAGACTATTCCTTTAGGACTTAGCTTTTGTGATACGCCTGCATTGTATAATGGACAATGGGTAGATCTTATTGAAGCGTATAAAGAGCAGCCTGAAAATATGGCATTTCAACGCTTACTTGCTTTTGGTGGTGATGCATGGACAATCACTCAATATTTATTGAGTAATCAGAATCAGCAAGAAACTTCATTTGTGGGGCGAACTGGTGCAATAAGTTTTAAAGACAATAAAATTTTCAGACAACCGACTTGCTACCAGCAACAAGAGCACGGAATCCAAATCTTAAAATAAGAAATAAATGTCATGACAGAAAACGCAAATGAACTCGGACATTGGGCTGAGCAACAAGCATTAATCTATCTTCAACAATTTCAATATGAATGTGTCGCTCAAAATTACCATTCACGTTATGGAGAAATCGATTTAATTGTAAAACGACAGAATGAGTTGATTTTTGTTGAGATAAAGGCACGATCGGCAGGGAGCTATGCGGAGTCATGTGAAGTGATTACACGCTCGCAACAACGAAAAATAATAAAGACCGCGCAGCAGTTTTTACAGAAAAATCCTGATTATGAGGATTTTGATTGTCGTTTTGATGTGATTTGTTTTGATTTTCCACAGAAAATTGCAAAAACAGTACAACCAGACTTTTCAAAATTGCAGTATGATCAGCAGTGGATTGAACATGCATTTACTTTAGATTGAGCATTAATTTGGTCATTTTGAGATAAATACCTAAGATTGAACAAGTTTGTAGATAGGGAGTCTTGCCAAGTGTTAAAACGTTTAACGATTACGTTACTTTGCGCTGCAAGTTTATCAGGATGTGCGAGTTTTATTTCGGGTGGAACAGGAACTTCACCTGTCGGCACAGATAGTGGGGAACGTAGTCTCGGACAAGTATTTATTGATTCGTCTATCAAGCGTACAGCCAATATTAATTTGTATAAATTAGATCACCGTTTTAAACAGTCCCGCATCAATATTGAAAGTTTTCATAGTAATGTCTTGTTAACGGGGCAGGTACCTGATCCATACTTGAAGCAATTAGCTGAAGATAATCTTCGAGCAATGAGTGATGTCAAAGCTGTACATAACTACATTACTGTTGGTGATAAAGTTGGCTACAACACGATTATGCAAGATGCAACAGTAACCGCAAATACTCGTGGTTTACTGATGAAAGCACCTGTAGTTTCAGATAGTAAAGTGTTGGTACACACTGAAAATGGTGTTCTTTATGTCATGGGACGTTTAAATACTGCGGAAATAAGAGATTTGGATGACGTCTTACAAAAAGTTGGTAATGTGAGTAAAATTGTTACTCTGATTGATAATATTGACCAATCATCTGGAACGATGGCGAGTTCAACCACAGCAACTCCTATGGTGGGTACAGTGACGACACAACCTCTCGTTGAAACTCCAGTAGCAATTGATCCCGATCAGGCAGAACCTGCGACTTCTACACCGACTGTACCCTAATTTATGAAGCAACTTATTCAACAAGTTCAAGAAAATGTGACACGGGCGAAAAGCTTTTATCAAGAGTTTCGTCTGTATGATCTAGCAAGTTACTCAATCAATTATCTGACACCAAAGGATACCTTTGAAAAGGAAGAGCATCTTGCCTATGGTTTAAAGGCAAGACATCGTTTAGACCTTTATCGAACTAAAAATCCTAAAAAGCAGCGACCATTGATTGTGTTCGTGCATGGTGGTTCATGGCAACATGGTAATAAACGTGATTATCTTTTCGTAGGTGAAAGTTTTGCTCGAGAAGGTTTTGATGTTGCTGTTATTAATTATCAACTAGCCCCAGAACAAATTTTTCCTGCATTTGTTGATGATCTTGCTCAGGCAATTCATTATCTAAATCAAAACCAAGCAAAACTGAATATTTCTACTGAAAACATTATCTTAATGGGGCATTCCGCGGGTGCTTTTAATGTAATGTCAGTAGTTTATTCTCCGTACGCTCAGAACTTCAAATATACTGATAAGATCAAAGCAATCGTGGGAATGGCTGGTCCATATCATTTTGATTATAAAGATGATCCTCTTTCTGAACATGCCTTTGATCAGCGCGTACCATATAAGCAAGTGATGCCATATTATTTTGTCAATCCGAACAAGATTAAGCACTATTTGTTGATGGCGGAAAATGATCAGTTAGTAGGTAGTCATAATACATTTGATCTGGATAAAGCACTAAGAGAAAAAGGCAATCATAGCCATGTGATGGTGATTCCAAAAACAGGACATATTACCATCGTGGCAACACTTGCAAGTTTTGTCAGTCACTACTTCAAAACGAAACGCACCATTATGCATTTCTTAGAAGAGGCTTTAGAAGACTAAATAAAAAAGCATCTTAATTAAGATGCTTTTTTTTGACCTGTGATTTGCGTAATCATACTATGAGCGATACTGCCTTTGAATGGGATTTCAGGTAATTCATTAAACTTGAAGAACTGAGCGTCACTAATTTCTTCTACTTGCAATTCAATGTCACCCGATTCGTATTCAGCATGAAATGCTATCATTAAGTTACTAGGGAATGGCCAAGGTTGGCTAGACATGTAACGAATATTTTTGAGCTTTAAACCAACTTCTTCAAGCGTCTCACGTTGTACAGCTTCTTCGAGAGTTTCACCGACTTCAACAAAGCCTGCAATCAAACCATACATATTTGATTTGTTATGAGCAGATTTTGCTAGAAGAATCTCGTCAGACCCTTTTGTGATCACTGTGATAATACAAGGTTGAACTCGAGGATATTGGTGGTACCCACAAGCAGGGCAAACCATCGCATATTCTCTCGAATGCACTTCGGTCATATGACCACAATGACTACAGAATTTATGGTTACGACGCCACTCAAGTAATTGGACAGCACGGCTTGCTTGTAAGAAATCCGAAGTATCCCATGATTGTATGAGTTCTCTGATCGGAACTAATTGATAGCCCTCTGGAATTGGCTCGTCATCAAGAAGATCACGTGCAATTACTTGGTCATCGTGATGAATAGGCAAATCACTTGCTAACTTTTCAACTTGAGGTAACTGTAAATTTTCATCTACTAAGAGCTTTTGATGTTGAAAAATATAAGCAAGTGATAGTTGGGTCATTATGCCGCTGCGCTTTGTAACTGTTGACTGTTTGATAATGCCACATCAAACATAGATTGCAACACAGGTTGTTTGTTCTTTAAGTTATCAACTAATAGATCAAGTCCTGCGACAACATTTAAAATACAGTTAATGTGTTCAGCCTCAAAAGTTTCATTTTGAGCAAGTCGATGTTCTGCAAATTGAACTGCACCTAGCAAAGCGGTTTGTTGTGCAGTACTTCCCAAGAACAGGGCAGCACCTGATAGTTCTTTGAGATAAATAGGCAGAGACTCTAAATTGTGTGCTGTAGAGTCTTGAGCGTAAAGACTAAGAGTTTGGGTCAGTGTTTCAATCAGAGTTTTGGTTTCGCTTAATAAAGCTTTGTGCGCTTCATCTAAACGATCCAAAGAGATTTGCATGTTATTCACACGTAATTGTAAACGACTTGAAGTATAGTTACGTTCAAGAATCCCAATAGAATTCATCGAAGCCAAGATACTATTCATTAAATGTTGTACTGATGCTGCATCAGTCAATGTATTTGGTTGACTGAGTTTTTCTGCTTGCTGTGTCAGTTCTTTTGCCGCTTCATTTAGATTGAGAACTTTAAATACATTTGAGAGCTGATGAAGTTTTTGCTGAAGTTCTTGAGTTTTTTCAGCAGACATATTTTGATGGTTATATTCAATCTCGTTACGGATTTGAGCCATCTCATCCGTCATTAGTTGGCTAATGGTATGAATGGTTTCATAGTCTGGTCCGTACAAATGGCGACTCAAAACTTGTAGCTGAGTATCACTGAGTAATTCATCACCAATATTAAGTTGTTCACGAATATGATGAGAAAGATCATCTTCTTGACTGATACAAATACTCAAGATATCCGCTAAATCATTTAAGTCAGTTTGAAATGCATTGGGATTAGCAAGAAATTGACCAATATTGGTTTCAATCTTAATAAATGTACGCAAGCGTGCTTCAGTAATCAGTAGATTTTCAATATGTCCTAAACCTACATTCACAAGTTGCCAATATTGTTGACTTGGCAAACCCGATGCTAAACCAGCCATATAAACCGCAACAAGTTTTAAGCCTTGTAAATCCAAAGGTGTTTCTGCTTGTTTAATCAGTTTGTTTAAGCACAATTTATATAACTGATGGACGTACTGTGATTTTTCTAAATCAGGGGCCTTTGGCAAATCAAAATTTGGCGTAAAGCAATCCAATAAAGGTTGAATCGTTTGACCTTCTTTAGTGATTGGCTTGCCTAATGCTTTTTCTAAACGATTGAGTGTATCTAATAGGAACTGTGGAACTTTAACTTCACGTAAACAAATAAATTCGATATAACGTTTCAGCATGGTTGTGCCTTCGCTCAAAGCCACAACATCACTAGTTTTAATTTGTTCAGGTTGAGCCATGATTTTACGCATAAGCTCAGCAGAGTATTGCGTAATCTGCGATAGGTGTGGGATATCAATCAAGGCTAGAACATTCGTACATTGTTCAAACTGATTGAGAGCATCATCAATCCCAAATGGCAAGGCTTGTTCTTCGGCAAGAGTATTGACTGCAGTCTCTACCAATTTAATCGAATTATCGATCTCATTTTTTATTATTAATAATGCCGTTGGGTCGAAATGAATCGAGGTTTGGTAAGACATATGACCTACACCTTTCCTAAGTTGTTATATCCATGAACCCTCTATGGAGAGGGTTTAAATCTTTAAGAGTTAATATAACTTAACTTTGAAAGCTTGAAACAAAAAAACCTGAACTTATAAGCAAATTTATTTTACAAAAAAGCATGGTTTTCCATGTTTTTCTTCGAATTGTTTGACCCAAGTCTCATGTTGCTGAAGTTCATCATCAGTCGGGTAAATAATTGGCAAATCAATTTGTACGCGTTGGCGAGTGGTTTTATTCTGTAGTTGTTCGGTTTGGGATAGGGCATCCATATCAAATGAGACTTGTCCACCTGTCATCGCCAAGTAAACATCAGCCAAAATTTCAGCATCGAGTAATGCACCGTGGAAGGTACGATCGCGAGCAGGAATTTCATAACGACGGACTAAGGCATCGAGTGAATTTTTTTGACCAGGATGCTTGTTTTTAGCAAGGGCGAGTGTATCTGTAACTTCACAAACTTCAGATAATGCTGGAAGTCCTGCGCGTTTAAACTCCATATCTAAGAAGTTCATATCGAAGGTCGCATTATGTGCAATAATTTCAGCACCTTTTAAAAATTCGAAAAGTACATCTGCGATTTCAGCATATTTAGGTTTATCCGCTAAAAACTCATCAGTGATACCGTGTACATCGACTGAGTCGCCAACTGGTTTTTCTGGGTTAATATAAATATGAATTGAACTACCAGTAAGCTTACGATTAATCATTTCGATTGCACCCACCTCAATGATTCGATCGTTGTCTTGATAATAGAAACCTGTCGTTTCTGTATCGAGAATCAATTGGCGAGGGCCTTGTAGATTTAATTTTGCATCTGTAATTACAATGTATGGGTTTGAAGATTCATTTACAGATTTAACCTCTATAATTTCTTCGATTTGCTCTGTGACTTGTAAATCAATTTCAATCTCTTCAATCAATTCATCTGCTTCTGCATCGAGGTCTAAACCGAAGGGATCATCAAGCAGCCAATCGGATTCAGGCTTTTTTGTATCAGCGTTAGCCTGCGTCATTTTTGAGCTTTGTTTAGCAGTTTGTTCAGCACCCATGTTTGCTAGTTGATCAGCCATTTCATTTCCTGGATGACCCGCATGACCTTTGATCCAGTTCCACTCAATATTTCTATTTGCGCACACGGCGTCTAATTTTTTCCACAAATCAGGGTTTTTAACATCTTTCCAATTTTTCTTTTTCCAACCATGTATCCATTCAGTGATACCTTGTTTTACATAGTTTGAATCTGTCCAGATAATGAGGTGAGCATCGACTGGGCAAAAAGAAACACCTTCTATCGCTGCAGTTAATTCCATTCGATTATTGGTCGTTTCTAGCTCACCACCATAAATTTTATGCTCTTCGGTTTCTGTAATGATATAAGCTCCCCAACCACCTAATCCTGGATTGCCTTTACATGCGCCATCTACATAAAGTGTGATTGTTTGAGACATAGTTGAACCTAAAAGTTTAAACGAGAATGGTAGAGCGGATCATATTCAAAATAAGCAGAGTACTTTTTAAAAAGTACAAGCGAAAATAGTGTATCACCCCTTGATTACGGGCGGTATTGTAAAGCTAAATTGCATTGATGAACGTTACAAAACTCATCTTTTTTAATTTCTTGTAACATTTCGATGCGAATCACGTTAAATTATTGCCTTGTCTAAGTGACATGCTTTACTACAATGGCAAATCGAAGAAATAAACTAGCGTGAGTTGACTGGAAGTTTTTATGTATAAATCGACCACATTGGTGTGGCAACAATCTGCAACATCATTATTTAAAATTACTGTACTGACTTCTGCTTTAGCTGCGCTAGGAATCACGACAGGGTGTTCATCTACACCTCAGTCTTCTAAAGTCTCATCATCAAAACAACTAGGTTCTGGCTACCTGGATGCTAGTAGTTTGGATTCGTTAGAGGATTTACTATCAGCAACCGACATGCGTGCAGTAGAGGGTGATCGATTACTGGTTTTAAAACACGGTGATGTGTGGAAACGTATGACTGTTGGATTCAAAATGGATTTAAACCATTGGGATTCACGTATTGAAGCACAGCGTGGTTGGTTTATTTCTCGTCAACCTTACTTAGATCGTTTGAGTGCGCGTGCCAGCCGATATCTTTATCACACTGTGAAAGAGGCTGAACGCCGTGGTATGCCAACGGAATTGGCTTTGCTACCAGTTATCGAAAGTTCTTACGATCCAGCAGCAACGAGTAGTGCAGCAGCAGCGGGATTATGGCAATTTATTCCAAGTACTGGACGTATTTATGGTTTACAGCAAACCAGTCTTTATGATGGTCGTCGTGACGTAGTTGAATCTACGCGTGCTGCATATGAGTTTTTAGGTAGCTTGTACAACCAGTTTGGATCATGGGAGTTAGCATTAGCTGCTTACAACGCAGGTCCTGGACGTATTCAACAAGCGATTAACCGTAATAAGGCAGCTGGCTTGCCAACTGATTATTGGTCATTAAAATTGCCACAAGAAACAATGAACTATGTACCTCGTTTCTTGGCAGTTGCTCAAATTATCAAAAATCCAAGTGCTTATGGCGTGGCTTTACCTCCAATTGCCAATCGTCCTCACTTCCGTGAAGTCAGTTTGTCAGCACCTTTAGATCTGAATCAAATTTCATCTATTACAGGTCTAAGCCGTGCAGAGTTATATGCGCTCAACCCTGCATATCGTGGTGAAACGGTTGACCCAACAAGTCCGATGCGTATTTTGATTCCTGCAGACTTGAGTCCATCGATCGATGCAAAACTTCGTTCGGGTAAATCAAGTTCTGGTGGCTTCTGGGCGAGCAATCAGACTCCACCTGCTATGAATAATACATTGAGTACTTCAACGACAACGCGCACAAGTACTGGACAGGCAATTAGTCCTTCGACAAAAACACCTCCGCCATTAACGGCAAGCACTACAACGCGTCCAACATCTACCACAATGACGAAGATGAGTACGCCTAAAGGTGCTGATGCATTGGCATCTTTTGCTGCTGCTGCTGATGTACCAAGTGCACCTCGTATTCCAGTGGCGATTACACCTGCGCCTAATGTCAAACCTGTGAATATTGAACCACCAATTTCACTAAAAGAGCGTGAGCAAATCGTTGCAGCGGTAAAAGACGAAGGTGAGAAGAAAACTGTTGCTCAAGTTTTAGAGCCTCAACCTACGCAGGCTGAAAAAGACCAAGTTGTTGCTGAAATTAAAGCAATCGCACCGAAAGGAACTGAAATTGTTGATCCTTTTGATGGCAAGATTAAGCTCACTGCGATTCAAACTAGCCAATCAGTGGCTGATGAAAAAGGTCAAGAAGTCACTAAAGGATTCGCTTATCCAAAAAACTTGGTTGAAGATGAAACCACTGCGAACAGTGAGGATGCTAAACGAAACCAAGGTAAACCTTATATTAAAACGGACACCGATGTTGTTGTTGTAGCACCAAAAGGCAAACGTAGTACTTATGTCGTATTACCTGGTGACACATTGGCTGTGATTGCACAGAAAAATGGAGTGAACTGGCGTGATATCGCGCAGTGGAACCAAATTGATCCAAATGGAACCTTGTTTGTAGGTACTAGCTTGTATCTCTATGATGCAAAACCACAAGCTGAAGTTGTGAAAGCAACAGAAAATAAGCCTGATAGCTATGTCGTACAATCAGGTGATAGTCTTACCAATCTTGCTGCTCGTTTTGATTTGACTATCAAACAACTAGCCGATTTTAATAATTTATCAGTTACTGATGGATTATTTGTAGGGCAAAAACTGAGCTTAAAAGAGCCAAAAAATTCAATACGTAGTTCTCAACAAAATAGTCGTGAGATTGATAAAGTTTCCACTAATAAAAAAGTGGCAACAAAATCATATACTGTGAAACGCGGTGAATATCTCAAATTAATTGCTGATCGTTATGCATTATCAAATCAAGAGTTGGCTGACCTAACTTCAGGTTTGACGGCTACGAGCGATTTGATGGTTGGTCAAAAAATCAATGTACCTCTACATGAGGTATCTAAAGTAGATGAGCCTACTGAATCAAATGCTAAGGTTAACTATAGCAATGTGACAGCTTCAACAAGTTATAAAACTGAAAATTATACGGTTCAACGTGGTGATACCTTATCCAGTATTGCCAGTAAATCGAAAATAACATTGAGTGAACTGGCTGATCTAAATAACTTGAAGTCCAACAGTGGTGTGCGTTTAGGTCAAACCTTGAAGATACCAGCAGGTTCATCTGTTCCAGAGCAGTACGTCGTTCAATCAGGTGATAGTTTAAATGCAATCGCTGGCAAATATGATTTAAGTGTAAATTATATTGCTGATTTGAATGGATTGGAGCGTACTGCTGGATTACGTGTAGGACAACGTTTAAAACTTGCTGGAGATGCACCTTCCAAGTCATCAAATGTCACAGCGACAAAAGTCAAAGATAAAGATGAAACGGCACCTGATATTTACACTGTAAAATCAGGAGATACTTTAAGTAATATTGCTAGTCGTTATTATCTACAGCTCGATTATGTAGCTGCATTAAACGGCTTGTCACGTAACAGTACAGTTCGCATTGGTCAGAAGCTCAAACTTTCTGGTGATGTACCAAAAACAGAAACAGCAAAAGTTGAGTCAAATAAAACGAGCTCGAAATCTGTTTCTAGTAAAAATACGGAAAAATATACTGTAAAAGCTGGTGAATCCCTCAACAGTATTGCAAATCGTTTTGGTATGTCGAGTCGTGAATTAGCTGATCTTAATGACTTGAAAGCAAATGCTGGCTTGCAGCGAGGTCAAACGATATCTGTTCCTAAAGTTGTCACTGAATATAAGGTGAAGCGCGGTGATACCTTAATTGGTTTAGCAAGTAAATATGGTATGGAAACTAGCGCTTTGGCCGAGATGAATGATTTAACGCCAAGTACACAATTGCGTATAGGCGATGTAATTAAAGTGCCAAACCTGTAAGTACTGATGCTTTCATTATCTACAACTCAAAAGCTTAGTCTGTTCGGACTAAGCTTTTTTGCTCAAACCACATTTGCAGCCCTTCAAACTACACCATACTTAGGGATGCATGTGCAGCCTAAATATGCCAATTTTTCAGTCATGCCATATGCGGATGTTAAAGCACCTAAAGGTGGTTCATTTAGCCAATCCACATTAGGCACTTTCGATAATTTAAATAGTATGAATGGAAAAGGGAGTGCAACAGAGGGCGTGAACTATCTTTTTGATAGTTTAATGGATCGCTCTTTGGATGAGCCACGAGTGATGTATCCACTACTAGCTGAAAAAGTAACTTACGATCCTAACAATCTGAAGTCCGTAATTTTTCACCTGAATCCTAAAGCACGATTTAATAACGGGCAGGCATTAACATCGGATGATGTGAAATTTACTTTTGATACATATCAAACAAAGGCAAATTTTGGTTTGCAGATGTATTTATCAGATTTGGCAAAAACCGAAACTCTATCAAAGCACCAAATCAAATTTATATTTAAATCCAACAAAAATGTTGAAATGCCATTAATTGTGGCGAGTCTTCCAATTTATTCAAAAGCAGATTGGAAAAACAGAGATTTTACTCGTATTACGCTGCAACCTATTATTGGCTCAGGGCCTTATATAGTTGATCGTATCGATGCGGGTCGTAGTATTACTTATAAACGTAGTCCAAATTACTGGGCGAAAGACCTCGCTGTTAACCGAGGGCGTTATAATTTTGATCGACTAAAATATGTGTATTATCGAAACTTAGAAGTGAGTTTCGAGGGATTTAAATCTCAACAATTTTATTTCTATGAAGAAAAAAATATCCGTAATTGGGTGATGGGGTATAATTTTCCATCTTACCGATCAGGTTGGGTTAAAAAGTATAAGGCTCAATTAAGCACCCCACTGGATATACAAAGTTTAGTTTTTAATACACGACGTTCACCATTTCAAGATATTTATTTCAGACAGGCATTAACTTATGCCTATGATTTTGAATGGCAAAATAAAGCACTTTTTTTTAATCAAAATAGACGACTACAGAGTTTTTTTGATAATACTGACTTAGCCGCAGTTTCTAAACCGAGTTCTGCTGAGCTGAAGATTTTAAAACCTTATCTGGCAAAGCTTCACCCGATCATCCAACAAGGTGTAGTCACAGATTGGCGTTATCCTAAGTCCGATGCCAGTGGATTTAATCGTAATAACTTACTACAAGCACAAACAATCCTTAAACAAGCAGGATATAAGATCGTTAATGGTAAATTGCATGATCCGCAAGGTCGATTGATTCAAATAGAATTATTACTTCAACAAGAGAATCCACAACGTGAGCTGATGCCATTCGTGCGTAATTTAAAGCGACTTGGAATACAGGTCAATTTGCGTCAAGTGGATGTCCCGCAGTATATGGAGCGGATACGTCGTCAAGATTTCGATATGATGGTTTTTAAAATGCCGCAGACTTTGACCCCTGGAAAAGAGCAGGCACAATTTTGGGGAAGTAAGGCTGCAAATGAAGCAAATAATTATAACTATGCAGGAATACAATCTCCTGTAATTGATCAAATTATTGGAAAAATAATTGCAGCTAAAAGTCGAGATGAAGTTGTACTCTATACTCGAATTCTAGATCGCTTACTGCGTGCGGGCTATTACCATATTTTGACATATGGTAAACCAGATCGTTGGTTTGCTTATTGGGATATTTATCAGCAACCAAAAACTAAACCAAAACTTTCTGTCGGGTGGGAATATTGGTGGGTTGATGCAAAGAAAGCCAAGATGCTCAATCAATCTTCGATTAAACATTAAATCAAATAATGAAGGATTAAGTTTATGCTTCACTATATTCTGAAAAGAATGATTTTGATGATTCCGACATTATTTTTAATTCTGTTAATCAATTTTATCATCGTACAAATCGCACCTGGCGGCCCAGTTGAGCAAGCCATACAACAAATACAAAATGCTCAAGGATTGGGTGTAAACGTAAATAATTCAAATACGCTGGGTGAATTGGCTCAGTATGAAGGCGCTCGCGGCTTAAGCCCTGAGATGATCGAAAAAATTAAAGCCCAGTATGGGTTTGATCAGCCTTCTTATGAACGGTTTTGGATCATGCTCAAAGGATATTTAACCCTTGATTTTGGAACAAGCTTTTTCAAGGATAAAACAGTTGTACAATTACTGTATGAAAAACTTCCTGTTACCTTGTCCTTAGGTATATGGAGTACTTTCCTGATCTATATAATTGCAATTTCGTTAGGGATCAGCAAAGCCAAAAAGAATGGTTTGCTTTTTGACCGTGCGACCTCATTGTTATTGGCAATTAGTTACGCCGTCCCATCATTTGTATTTGCTATTGTACTTGTGGTTTTTTTTGCAGGTGGAAGTTATTGGCAGTGGTTTCCTTTACAAGGATTAGTGTCGGAAAATTTCGAGCATTTAAGCTTTATAGGAAAAGTTAAAGATTATCTTTGGCATATGTGCTTGCCGATTATCAGTATGGTATTGGGAAGTTTTGCTGCTTTGACGTATTTGACGAAATATTCTTTTGTTGAAGAACTTAATAAGCCTTATGTGCTGACAGCAAGATCAAAGGGATTGAATGAAAATCAGGTACTTTTTCGACATGTATTCCGCAATGCGATATTGATTGTTGTTGCTGCTTTACCTGAAACCTTGGTTGGTATTTTCTTTGTTGGTAATTTATTTATCGAAATCATTTTTAATTTGGATGGCGTAGGATTATTGGGTTTTGAAGCGATTACGCAACGTGATTATCCTGTGATTTTTGGTACTTTATTTTTATTTACATTCTTCGGTTTAATTCTTCGCCTTATAGGGGACGTACTTTATCACTGGATAGACCCACGCATTGATTTTGAATCACGAGGTGGGCGTTGATGTCACCTTTAATGAGAAATCGACTATATCGTTTTAAGCAAAATAAATTGGGATTTTTCAGTTTAATCTTATTTTTGATTATTTTTAGTCTTTCTATCTGCGCTGAGTTTATAGCAAATGATAAACCTCTGCTTGTTAGTTATAAGCAGTCACTCTATTTTCCATTATTCAAAGATTATCCTGAAACAACATTTGGTGGCGTATTTGAAACATCGACTGATTATCAGGATCCTGCTGTAAAACAATTGATCCAACAGCATGGCTGGATGATTTCACCAACTGTAGCTTTTTCATATCAAACTCCAAATTTATCTCTCACTGTTCCAGTACCATCTCAGCCGACATTACAAAACTGGTTAGGGACAGATGATCAAGGTCGTGACGTATTTGCTCGCATCTTGTATGGTCTAAGGGTTTCACTTTTATTTGGAATCGGGCTAACTATAGCGGCAGCTTGCATCGGAATAGTTGTAGGTGCAGTACAAGGGTATTATGGTGGTTGGATTGATCTAATTGGACAGCGCCTCTTGGAGGTATGGGGGGGCTTACCCATGCTGTTTATTGTGATGATATTGGTCAGTATGTTTAGCCCAAATGTATATTGGCTCTTTTTAATTATGTTGTTATTTGGATGGACTGAATTAGTAGGATTAGTAAGAGCTGAGTTTTTGAGAGCACGAAATTTTGATTATGTACGCGCTGCTCAGGCTTTAGGTGTCAAAGACCATAATATTATTTTTAAACATATTTTACCAAATGCAATCAGTTCAAGTTTGTCGCAAATACCATTTATGCTTACAGCAAATATTATTGCTTTAACGGCACTAGATTTTCTTGGTTACGGATTACCTGCGGATGCAGCATCGTTAGGCGAACTGCTGTTGCAAGGGAAAAATAATTTAGATGCACCATGGCTAGTATTGTCTGGCTTTTTTACTTTGGCAATTGTGCTTTCACTTTTGATCTTTATTGGGGAGGCTGCTCGTGAAGCATTTGACCCAAAACAATAATACTGCCTTGTTGAAAGTTCAGAAATTAAGTATTGAAAACCAATTAGGCACTAAGCTTGTTGATAATTTCAACTTTGAACTTCATCATTCACAGACTTTGGCGATCGTTGGTGAAAGTGGTTCAGGAAAATCAATAACTTGCCTTGCAATATTAGGATTGTTATCTGATAGCCTTAAAGTAAAAGGTGAGATCCTGTTTGATGGTGTGGATTTGCTTAAAATGAATCAGCATCAATGGCAGCAAATTCGTGGCAAAAAAATCGGGATGATTTTTCAGGAACCGATGACAGCACTTAATCCATTGCATCATGTCGAAAAAATCGTTGGAGAGAATTTGTTGTTGCAAGGATTCTCTAAATCTAAAGTCAAAGAAAAGACCCTCGACTTATTAAATGAAGTCGGTTTAGAAGATGCAACTCATCTCTTGAAACGATTTCCACACGAGCTTTCTGGTGGTCAACGGCAGAGAGTCATGATTGCTATGGCATTGGCATTGGAACCTGAAATTTTAATCGCTGATGAACCGACTACAGCTTTGGATGTTGTTTTACAAAGACAAATTCTTGATTTGCTCAAACAATTACAACACCATCATAAAATGGCAATTCTCTTAATTAGTCATGATTTAAGTGTTGTTAAACAATATGCAGATGAAGTGTTAGTTGTTAATCAAGGACGAATTGAACAACAGAGTGATATAAATGAAATTTTTCAACATCCTAAAAACGGATATACCAAAAGCCTGTTGTACCATGATTTTGGGATTGCACTAGAACAAAATAGTGGAAAAACATTGCTTGAAATTCAAAACATGTCAGTACGTTATCCGATTCGAAAAGGATTATTCAATCAAATAAAACAATATAAAACAGCTGTTAGTAATATTAGTTTCTCATTAATGTCAGGTGAGGCTCTAGGTATTGTTGGGCAAAGTGCCTCAGGTAAAACATCTCTAGCACTAGCAATCGCTCGACTTATTCCTAGTGAGGGAGAAATAAATTTTGAGACACAGAATTTAAATCAACTAAATCAAAAACAGTTAAGACCTTTGCGCCAGCAATTTCAAATTGTCTTTCAAGATCCTCTAAGCAGTTTGAATCCTCGATTATCAGTTTTTCAAATTATCGCAGAAGGGCTTGAACTGAGTGCAGTAAAATCAAACCTGATCGAAAATATGATCGATGAGGTGTTAATGAAAGTTGAATTAGCTCCTTCTGAAAAATTTAAATACCCACATGAGCTTTCTGGTGGGCAAAGGCAACGAGTCGCTCTAGCGAGAGCCTTGGTTTTGAAACCAAAGTTGTTGATCTTAGATGAACCGACCTCAGCTCTTGACCGTATTACACAACAAGCAATTATTTTGCTGCTGCGACGGTTGCAACACCAAGAGCAAATCAGCTATTTAGTGATCAGTCATGACTTACAAGTCATAAAATCCCTCTGCCAAAATGTTTTGGTGATGCATGAAGGTAAAGCTTTGGAATATCAAGCTTCACAAGATTTATTTCGTGATCCTCAAAATGAATACACAAAATTATTGATTGAAGCGAGTTGTATATAGCATTGTAATTAAACTGACATATGTTATTGTCAACTTATCGGAAGATATCTTGACATCAACAATAATCAGATTAAATTAGAGTAATTACTCTAATTTGTAGCAGAGGATGACCATGAGTCAGATTGCAGACAGTATCCAAATTCGCAACACAACATTCAAAAATCGTATTATCAAAGGTGCTATGAGTGAAGCTTTAGCTAATCACGAAGGTCAGCCGAATGATTTACATATTGGATTGTATGAAGCTTGGGCTAAAGGTGGCTTGGGTTGTGCAATTACAGGAAATGTAATGGTTAACATTGCGGCTAAAAATGAGCCAGGTGTCGTTGCGATCGAAACTGAACGTGATTTGGCGAAATTGCAACAATGGGCTGCGGTAGGCAAAAAATACGGTATGGTACAATTAATTCAGTTGTCACATCCAGGTCGTCAATGTCCAAAAGGATTAAACAAAGAAACAGTAGCACCGTCTGCTGTACCTTTTAGCCCGATGTTAGCAACGATGTTTGGTACTCCACGTGAGTTACGACAAGAAGAAATTCTAGATATCATCCAACGTTTCGCTACAGCTGCAGCAGTCTGTGAGAAGGCTGGATTTGAAGGTGTACAGTTACATGGTGCTCATGGTTATTTGATTAGCCAATTTTTATCACCACTAACCAATAAGCGTACTGATGAATGGGGTGGTTCAATTGAGAACCGTATGCGTTTCTTAATTGAAATTTATAAAGCCGTTCGTGCTGCGACTTCGGAAAACTTTATTATTTCGGTAAAACTCAATTCAGCTGATTTCCAACGTGGTGGTATTACTGAAGATGATGTGATTGCAGTATTTAAAGCAATCGATGCTGCAGGAATTGATATCATCGAGATTTCTGGTGGTACTTATGAAGCACCTGCAATGGCCGGTGCAAAAGCAGAATCACGTAAAGCAAGTACTATTGCACGTGAAGCATATTTCTTAGAGTTTGCTGAAAAGATTCGTCAGCATGTCACATGTAAGTTAATGGTGACAGGTGGTTTCCGTACAGTCGCAGGTATGAATGCTGCACTGGAAAGTGGTGCATGTGATTTTATCGGGATTGCACGACCATTAGCGGTTGAAACAGATTTAACAGATAGCCTAATTGCAGGTAATGATGTGCGTTATGCTGTAAACCAAATTAAAACAGGCATTCCTTTTGTTGATAAAATGGCAATTATGGAAATCATTTGGTATGCGGCACAATTCAAAGCAATTGGTCAGGGTAAAAAACCAAATCCTAAATTATCACCATTACTTGTTTTCTTGAATTATGCCAAAGGCAATATTAAAGCGGTTGTTAAAGGTCGAGTGAATTCGCGTAAATCGGCATAACTGAATTACCACGCAATCGTCCAATAGGACTGAAACGTAGAAGCAGACCATTGTCCTTTGATTAAAGATTTTTTAAAGGCGGGTCTGTTTTCTATTTGGGCTAAATAACGCTGTATATGTTTAAATTGATGGTCATTTGCCGAGCAAGCCAATAATGGAAACCACATCAAAATATCTGCAACCGTAAATTGATCCCCAGCAAACCATAAATGATCTTTTAAATGCTTATCAATCATGGTCATTTGTTGCTGTAACGATGGATTTAAATAGCTTTGATCAAATCCATATTTTAAAAACTTTGAAACGAAGCGAACAGGAAATGGTGTACGTTGTACAATCTGGTGAAAAATTTGTTTGAGTAATAGGTCTGGAATAAATGTGGCTTCACAATAATTTTTCCAATAATAAAAACTTTGAAGTTGCGATCCTAATAATTTACTTTGCCCTAATTGAGGGTATAGATAAGATAAGTAATCAATAATCGCTGAAGTTTCGGCTAAGATAAAAATTTGTTCTTGATTTATTATTTCAACGGCAGGAAATTTCGATAATTGATGCGGTGAATTTTTCTTTTCATCTAAGTCCGAATGATGGTTGATGACTAATTCGTAGGGAAGTCCTAATTCTTCTAAAAACCAAACGATGCGTTGAGAACGTGAATTTTGTAAGTGGAATAAACGGATTTGCATATTAGGTTTAAATTTATAGTTTTGATCAGTTTTCAGTATAGGGTAGAAAATATGCTAAGGATAATAAAATAGATTTTTCAAAATAATTATTTTTTAGCAGCTCTACGTATAAAAAACTAATAAAAAAGCCACTGTCTGAATGATGCAGTGGCTTTTTTGAATTTGGCGTCCCTACGGGGATTCGAACCCCGGTTACCGCCGTGAAAGGGCGATGTCCTAGGCCTCTAGACGATAGGGACTTCTTGAGGTGGGTGTATATTAGGGCTCTGTCACCAAACTGTCAAGAAGGTGGGGTGATAGTTTGTTCAAAATATAGCAAAACAGTTCTGCTGTCTTTTGCGTATCGTATAAAGCAGAGTGAGCTTCTTTACCATCAAACTCAATTCCAGCTTGAATACATGCTCTTGCCAATACAGTTTGTCCAAACATCACCGCGCTAAGCGTGACCGTGTCAAAAACTGAAAAACTATGAAAAGGATTTTGGTTTTTAGTTCCTGAACGTGCGATAGCAGCTTGTAAAAAACCTAAATCAAAGTGTGCATTGTGTCCAACCAGTACAGCATGTGTGCAATGCTGTGCTTTTCGGACTTCATTCAATGATTTAAAAATACGGCGTAAAGCACCGCGTTCATCTTCAGCCATTGCAACACGCATAGGATTGAAAGGATCAATTCCAATAAAGTCTAAAGAACGACGATCGAGATTAGCACCTTCAAATGGATTAATGTGTGCATGAAAAGCAGGACCAGGTATAAATTGTCCCTGTTGATCATAGACAATTGGGATACATGCTATTTCAAGCAAAGCATCCGTTTGTGAGTTAAAACCTGCTGTCTCAACATCGACTACAACAGGTAAGAATCCACGGAAACGTTGACCAATGACAGGAGCTTGGTTTTCTTCGTGTGTCACACTTTTCTCCATTGCAGTGTCTTACCTGCATGAAGTGGGATAATTTTTTGACCATCAAGATAATCAAATGATTCTGCAACGGTATTTTCTTCTTTCACCAACGTAATGGTTGATGTATTTCTTGGCAAGCCATAGAAATCAGCACCGAACATACTTGCAAAACCTTCCAAACGCTCTAACTTGCCAACTTGATCAAATGCTTGTGCGTAAAGCTCAATCGCATTTGGTGCGCTATAACAGCCTGCACAACCACAAGCATTTTCTTTGGCATTTTGAGCGTGTGGCGCACTATCAGTACCTAAGAAGAATTTTGGACTACCGCTTGTTGCCACTTCCAATAAAGTTGTTTGGTGCGTTTGACGTTTTAAAATCGGCAAGCAATAGAAATGAGGCTTCACACCACCAACCAACATATCATTTCGATTAAAAAGTAAATGTTGAGGTGTAATTGTTGCAGCTACATTACGATCTTGTTCAAGAACAAAGTTTGCTGCATCACTGGTCGTGATATGTTCAAGTACGACTTTGAGCTTAGGGAATTGTTTCAATAAAGGAGAAAGAATTTCATCCAAGAAACGTTTTTCACGATCGAAAATATCTACATGGTTATGAGTTACTTCACCGTGAAGTAATAAAGGGACTTGGTGTTCTTCAAGTTGTTCAATGACAGCATAAACTTTGCGGATATCACTAACGCCATTATCAGAGTTTGTCGTTGCGCCAGCAGGGTAAAGCTTGATTGCATTTACAAACTCAGATTCTTTGATTTTTCTAACTTCATCAGGCGATGTAAAGTCAGTAAAATAAAGCACCATACGAGGATCAAAATTTAAGCCTTCAGGTACATGAGCAAGAATACGTTCACGATACGCTACAGCTTCTTCTACAGTTTTGACGGGTGGAACAAGGTTCGGCATACAAATCGCACGTGCGAATTGTTTAGCCAAATCGGGTACTGTGCGTTTTAATGCTAAGCCATCACGTAAATGAGCATGCCAATCATCGGGTTGTAAAAGCGTAATAGTATTCAAGGTGAACTTCAAACTTAAAAATAATACAAATAATAATGCATAAAGTGTGAAAATGGTAACTACAATTACGGATAAGTGGTTAAGCAAAGTGCATGACAAAATGAGAAATTGTGTTATTTTTATCCAGCACAAAAATACATCACCATAAGAAGAGTAAAAAGGATGGAAAATCAATATGATCTTGATGAATTACGGAGGTCTAAAGAGGATCTAGAGCAGCTTGTTGCTCGACACTATAAAGGTCAAAAAACACAAAAAACTTTACCAGCAAAACTAGAAGAAGATTTCTGGAAATTTAACATTGATCGCACACGTATTAATGCAATTCAATTTTTTGGGCAAGGTGTCATTACTTACACGATTTTTGTCTTATTAATCTTACCTTCTAACTATTTGGTCATTCGTTCCAGTCCTCATTTTATTGTTGATTTTGTTTATAGCATTTTAAGTTTACTCATCGTTGGTGCAGCATTATTTTTATTTTGGACTTTTTCTAGATTTAGAAAATTGAGCCGACTTTTTTATCCAGTTGCTTGTGTTATTGTTTTTTGTACAATTTTCTTTCCATCTTTATTGATGATGAGTGTGTCTAACGTTGTATTACAGAATCAGGCAATGGTACTGATTGCATTTTTGTATATGTTAGGCTTCATTTTGAGTGGAATAAAACCCAATCATATGCTGTGGATTGGAACACTGGCTGCAGTATGTATTTTATTATCCCTCTATTATTTTAATATACCGTGTGATTTTTTAATGCTTGGGCGCACGTTTATAGGAAGCTTGCTCTTAGGTTTCTCGATTAGCATCATGTTGACCTCAAAAGAAAGAAAACTATTTTTAAAAACTAAAATTTCGGAAATAGATGAGAGAATTCTCCGTTTACAAGCATCAGAACTTTTACATTTAAGCCAGCATGATGAATTAACAAAGGTTTCCAATCGACGAACTTTTGAGGAAATGTTTAGTTATTACTATGACATGGCTTGTAAAGAAAATAAGTCGATGTCAGTTCTTTTTATCGATATTGATTATTTTAAAAATTATAATGACTTTTATGGTCACCAAATGGGAGATCAGGTTATTTCATCTATAGCCAAGACCATTAAAAGTTCAATTAGGCACATGGACTTTATCGCGCGCTATGGGGGGGAGGAGTTCGTTGTATTACTTCCTGAAACATCGGCTCAAGGTGCTTATGCTGTCGCAACTAATATTTATAAAGCAATTGATCGGCAAATGATTCCTCATGAAAAATCATTAGTTTCAAATCATGTCACGATCAGCTTAGGAATTACGGTATTTAATGGTAATCCTAAAATTAGCCAAGAATTATTGATTCATACTGCTGATAAAGCACTTTATAGAGCCAAACAATTAGGTCGAAATCAAATCTATTATCAGCCACTACCTGTTGTTGAATAATTATAGAGTAAAAAAAAGCCGAATCATAAAATTCGGCTTTTTAAATTATGAAATGATTGGAATTATTCAAGGAATTTTACAGTCACACCTGAGCGAACTTTGTTACCCAAATCATTTGCATCCCAGTTCGTTAAACGAATACAGCCATGTGAAGCTGTTTTAGAGATTAATGAAGGGCTTGGAGTACCATGAATACCAAATGATTTTTTACTTAAACCAATCCAAATATTACCCACTGGCGCGTTAGGACCTGGTGGTAAAGAAAGAGGTTTAAGGTTATTACCTTGAACAAAGTTAGACGGTGAATAGCTATACCAAGGATTTTTTGCAACGCCGACTACTTTATACGTACCAGTCGGAGAAGGCGTGTCAGTACTACCAATTGTTGCAGGAAATGAAGCAATCATTTGGTTGCGACTGTTGAAAAGATAAAGCTGACGAGCACCTTTATGTGCAACGATTAAGTGAATATCTTCTGGTAAATCATTGCGTACATTGGCAACAATAATTTTTTCACCAGCTTTTTTGAAAGTTGCTGTTGGGTTGATCTTTTTCAAGAAGTTTTCATCCATATGAAACTTCTCGCCCAACATTTCTGTTACGCGTGTGTAATACAAACCTTTTATTTTTGCTTGTAAAGCATAATCAGAAGGAATTGATTCGGCATATGGACCTTTCAAATCTGCTTCTGTGATTGTGTATTCTACATAAGCTGGTTTAGTTTGTTTCGCAACTAATGCATCCCAAGTTTCCTTGGTAAGTTCACCTGTCGGTGTTAAACCATTCATCTGTTGGAAAGATGCAATTGCTTTTAAAGTGTTTTTACCATTTGAGCCATCAATTGCACCAGGTGAAGCATGTGCATTGTTTAGCATTACATGAGCACGAGCATATACTGGAAATTGACCCTTACCAATATTTTCATACCATTCTGAATTGTTCAGACTGTCTAAAGTCCAAGTAACTTTTGGTGCTGGAGTTGTATTGGTTGTATCAGGAGTATTTTCTAGTTTTGAAGAAACTGCTGAAGCAACACCTGTGTTTACTTGAGGATCAGAAACTGCATTATCAGCGACACTAGATGCTGGTTGAGCAACAACGCTTGAAGCAGCTGAACGTTCTACTGCTAAAGGATCAATCGGATCTTGAACAGGTGCCGAGATTTTTTTTGGATTTAAAGGTTGCTCAGTTGTTGGGGCAGCAAAAGCAACATTGGCAATAATACAACTTAAACTCATAGCGAGTAATGAGCGAACGAACATGTAATTCAACCTTAAGAATTATTCATATTGAGATATAAGATGTTGCAAGTATTACAGAAAATCAGTGAGCTTGCAGTAGCAGTTTTGTGTCTAAGTAAAAAAATAATGTAGGAAGTCTGAATTTTTGTATGGATTTGGAATTATAAAAATTGGGTTAACTTTGTTATCATGCGTTTCACATGAAAAAATTTAGAGATTGGTAATGACAACGTTGAAAAATGATCGTTTTTTACGAGCTTTGCTACGTGAGCCTGTAGACACCACACCAGTATGGATGATGCGTCAAGCAGGGCGTTATTTACCAGAATATAGAGCAACTCGTTCACAAGCGGGTGATTTCTTATCTCTTTGTAAAAACACTGAATTTGCTTGTGAAGTTACTTTGCAACCGTTGCGCCGCTATGAGTTGGATGCTGCGATTTTATTTTCTGATATTTTGACGATTCCAGATGCGCTTGGATTGGGTCTGTATTTTGAAACAGGTGAAGGCCCAAAGTTTCATAAAACAGTACGGACAGAGCAAGATGTTGCTAACTTGCCGAAATTAAATTCAAAGTCTGATTTAGCCTATGTGATGAATGCTGTGTCCACGATTCGATCTGCATTAGGTGGTCAGGTCCCTTTAATTGGGTTCTCTGGAAGTCCTTGGACTTTAGCAACTTATATGGTTGAAGGAGGCTCAAGTAAAGAGTTTCGGTTCACTAAAAATATGATGTACGCTCAACCAGAAGTGTTACATGCATTACTTGATCATCTTGCAGATTCAGTAATTGATTATTTGAATGCACAGATCGATGCAGGTGCACAGGCAATTCAAATCTTTGATAGTTGGGGTGGAGCACTTGCACATCGAGAATATGTGGAATTCTCATTGAATTATATGACAAAGATCATTGCAGGGCTTCAACGAGAAAAAGATGGTCGGCGAATTCCGATTATTGTCTTTACCAAAGGTGGTGGGCAATGGTTAGAGACGATGCTAACTACAGGTGCAGATGCATTTGGCTTAGATTGGACCACACCTCTTTATACTGCACGCGAAGTTGTAAATGGTCGTGCAGCATTACAAGGAAATCTAGATCCAGCCGTGCTTTATGGATCAGCAGCATCAATTGAAAAATCTGTAAAAGCGATGCTCGATGACGCTTATAAAAATGGTGAAAAAACAGGATATATTGCAAATCTTGGTCATGGTATTACGCAATGGGTTGATCCAGCTCAGCCGAAGATCTTTGTAGATACTGTCCATGCGTACAGCCAGAAATATTTAGCTTAATCCCTTCGAATTTTTAATGATTAAATTGATTAGGATCATTTCGTGCATTTGATTGGATTAGCTTTAAATTTTGGAACTAAGGCAGCTTCGGCTGCCTTATTTGGGTTGTTACTTTTAATCGCGTTTGCAGTTACAGCACCGATGGGAAGCCAAGAATATTATGGTTTCTTCCGTTATGATTATCTGTTGTTTTATGCATTGAGCATTCAAGTCTGCCTAATCTATTTAAAGTTAGAATCTTGGGCAGAGGCAAAAGTGATTGCTTTGTTTCATATTATGGCGATGGGGATGGAAATTTTTCTAACTCATCCAGCAATTGCTTCTTGGCAATATCCACAACCTGCAGTTTTCAAACTATTAACTGTGCCTCTATTTGCGGGTTTTATGTATTCAGCTGTAGGTAGTTTTTTTGCTCGTTCATTGAGATTGTATAAAGTTTCTTTTGAGAACTTGCCAAGATTTTCAAATATGCTGTGTTTGGCAGTTTTATCCTATTTAAACTTTATGACTAAGTTTTTTATTCCAGATTGTCGGTTGGTTCTATTTGCATGGAGTATCATTATTTTCTGGAAAACAAAATTATATTTTCAGTTAAGCGATTCACGGTTCAAAGTGCCGATGCTTCCAATCTTACTTTTACTTGCATTTTTGATTTGGATTGCTGAAAACATTAGTACATTTTATAAAATTTGGCTATATCCAAGCCAAGTTGATGCTTGGCATATGGTCGGATGGGGGAAATTGGGGTCTTGGTATTTATTATTACTCTTAAGTTTGGTTTTGGTATTAAAAATCTTAGGAAAACGAGATAAAAAAGGAACTTGGCAGTTAAACTAGCTCAAGAGTTAAGTTTAAAATGAAGTGATTTAGGACTTACGCACTATCATTTATAGATTCTCTGTGGTAGCAGATGATTTTTATCGAGAATAAAGTCATCAATGAAGTCTTTGATGATTGGTCTAAATAAGTTCTTTTGCCA
>NZ_JBPKBJ010000016.1:0-53988 GCF_051390655.1 Acinetobacter sp. P1(2025) | reverse complement strand
TTTGTATCTGAATTTCCACGTTTATTGAGCAATGTCCAAACAATAGGTATCGCTATTCCACGATAGACGATGGCTAACATCAAGATATTGATATCTCGTTTTCCCCATTTCCAATTGGTTCTATCTAAAGTCAGTTGCACTTTGTCGAATGAAAACATATTGAAAATCAACTGAGAAATTTGACGATAATCAAAATACTGACCTGCAAAGAAGCGTTGTATACGTCGATAAAATGATTGTGGTAAGCACTTGATGGGTAAGGCTTTAGATGCAGAAGAAAGATTACATGTCTGTTTTACAATTAATGCAATCATAATCAGTGTAAAACATTTTACATGTGACTTGTTCCACTTTAGATATTTGTTTAAGATGAGATGTAACTCATTGAAATGTGTCATCATATTCGTCGTCAGAAAACAAGTATTATGCCATTATTTCAATGAGTTATCTTTTTTTGTCGTGTACAAAGAATTTATTATCAGAACTTGTCGCTGAAACGCTTGAATCCTTTGCACTGCACCCGAAAATCCTTATACTTAACCACAATTTTTGTTTGATTCCAGTGGATGCACCATGAGTCGTGCTATATCGCATATTGATACATTTCAGGGCTTAATTCTTGCCCTACAAAACTATTGGGCGGAGCAAGGCTGCGTCGTATTACAACCATATGATATGGAAATGGGTGCAGGGACATTCCACACTGCAACTTTCTTACGCGCATTAGGTCCAGAAACTTGGAACGCGGCTTATGTTCAACCTTCACGCCGTCCTAAAGATGGTCGTTATGGTGAGAACCCAAACCGCTTACAACACTATTATCAGTTCCAAGTAGTGCTTAAGCCAAACCCAGACAATATCCAACAGCTTTATCTCGATTCTTTAAAAGCAATCGGCATCGATACACTGACTCACGATATTCGCTTCGTAGAAGACAACTGGGAATCTCCAACACTAGGCGCTTGGGGCTTAGGTTGGGAAGTTTGGTTAAATGGTATGGAAGTGACTCAGTTCACTTACTTCCAGCAAGTCGGTGGTGTTGAATGCTACCCTGTTACTGGTGAAATCACATACGGTTTAGAACGTCTTGCGATGTACCTTCAAGGTGTAGACTCAGTTTACGATCTTGTTTGGACCAAAGGTCAGTTCGGCACTGTGACTTATGGTGATGTATTCCATCAAAATGAAGTGGAACAATCGACCTATAACTTCGAATATGCGCCAGTCGATAAATTATTTGAATTATTCGACTTCTATGAAGCTGAAGCAGCTCGTTTAATGGAAGCTGAACTTCCACTTCCTGCTTATGAGCAAGTGATTAAAGCATCGCATAGCTTTAACTTGTTGGATGCGCGTGGTGCGATTTCTGTAACTGAGCGTCAACGTTATATTTTACGTGTTCGTACCTTAGCGCGTTCAATCGCTCAAAGTTATGTGGCTGCGCGTGCGAAACTCGGTTTCCCAATGGCAGAACCACATTTACGTGATGAAGTATTAGCGCAGTTAAAAGCACAAGTTGAAGCAGAAGCAGCCCAAGCTGAAAAAGCGAAGGAGAATAAATAATGACAAAGCATACTGTTTTATTCGAACTTGGCTGTGAAGAACTTCCACCAAAAAGCTTAAAAACTTTACGTGATGCTTTAAAAGCTGAAACGGAAAAGGGCTTAAAAGATGCGGGCTTAAATTTTGCCGCTATCGAAGCCTATGCTGCGCCACGTCGTTTGGCACTCAAAATTGTGGATATTGATGCTGCTCAAGCAGACACACAAAAACGTTTTGACGGCCCTGCTGTTCAAGCCGCTTATGATGCAGAAGGCAAACCAACTAAAGCACTTGAAGGCTTTATGCGTGGTCAAGGCATTACGGTTGATCAGCTTTCGACGTTCCAAGCAGGCAAAGTTGAAAAAGTTTGCTTTTTGAAGGATGTGAAAGGTCAAAGCCTTGATGCTTTACTGCCACAAATTTTACAAACTGCATTAGACAACTTACCTATCGCAAAACGTATGCGTTCAGCAGCAAGTCGTACTGAATTCGTACGTCCTGTGAAATGGGTTGTATTGCTAAAAGATGATCAAGTGGTTGAAGCAACCATTCAAGATCATAAAGCAGGTAATGTGACTTATGGTCACCGTTTCCATGCACCTGAAGTCGTGACTTTAGCGCATGCAAATGACTACCTTGCTGCTTTAGAAAAAGCTTATGTCGTTGCGAATTTTGAAAAGCGTCAAGCAACCATTCAAGATCAAGTGAAAAAGTTAGCTGATGAAGTTAATGCAACTGCGATTGTCCCAACAGACTTACTTGATGAAGTCACCAGCTTGGTTGAATGGCCAGTTGCATTACGTGCAACTTTTGAAGAGCGTTATTTAGCTGTTCCTCAAGAAGCATTGATTACCACGATGCAGGACAACCAAAAGTATTTCTGTTTGATCAATGCTGAAGGTAAATTACAGCCTTACTTCATTACTATTTCAAATATTGAGTCGAAAGATCCGATTCAAATTATTGAAGGCAATGAGAAAGTTGTACGCCCTCGTTTGTCAGATGCAGAATTCTTCTTCCTACAAGATCAAAAGCAACCGCTTGCATCTCGTAAAGAAAAACTCGCCAATATGGTATTCCAAGCACAATTGGGTACGCTTTGGAACAAATCAGAACGTATTGCGAAATTAGCCGTTGCGTTGTCACCAATTACAGGTGCAAATACAGCTGATGCTGAAAAAGCAGCTTTACTGGCTAAATGTGATTTGACCTCTGAACTTGTAGGTGAATTCCCTGAACTTCAAGGGATTGCAGGCACTTATTATGCTCGCCTTGAAGGTGAGAATCATGAAGTTGCTGAAGCTTTAGGTGAGCAATACTTACCTAAGTTTGCGGGTGATGTATTACCACAAACTAAAACAGGTACAACGATTGCGCTTGCAGATCGTTTAGATACGCTGGTTGGTATTTTTGGTATTGGTCAAGCGCCAACAGGTTCTAAAGACCCATTTGCATTACGTCGTTCTGCAATCGGCATCTTACGTTTGATCATTGAAAATGAACTTGATGTGACCATTGAAGAATTGGTTAACTTTGCATTGCAAGGCTATGGCGACATCACTAAAGATCACGATAAAACCCGTACGGATGCAGTTGCATTCCTTGAAGGTCGTTACCGTGCTAAGTATGAAGACCAAGGCGTAGCGGTTGATGTGATTCAGGCTGTTCAAGCACTTGCTCCAAAATCTCCTCTTGATTTTGATAAGCGTGTGACTGCGGTGAATCATTTCCGTACTTTGCCAGAAGCGGCTGCATTGGCTGCAGCTAATAAGCGTGTTGCCAATATTCTTGCCAAAGAAGCAACGCCTGAAGGTGCTGTGGTTGAAGCGAATCTAGTTGAAGCTGCTGAAAAAGCGCTTTATGCAGAACTTCAGACATTGACACCAGTAGTTCAGCCTTTACTTACTGCACGTAACTACACGGAAGCATTGTCTAAGCTTGCTGCACTTCGCGCGCCAATTGATGCTTTCTTTGAAGGTGTAATGGTTATGGCTGATGATGCTGAATTAAAAGCCAACCGTTTACGTTTATTGGCTCAATTGCGTGATTTATTCACGGCGGTGGCTGATGTAAGTGTTTTGCAAGGTTAAGTATCTAATCCTTGATCTTTCAAATAAACCCCGCTATACAATAGCGGGGTTTATTTAGTTAGGTGGTTATTAAAGATGCAAACAAAAATTTGCGCTGTGATGTTCTCACTTATAATCTATCCTACCACCTGTTTAGCTCTATCAAAGCAATCACATACTCTTGCTGCAGTAAATCACCCCAATGGTTACGATGCTCCCGAAGGAAGTATTGCTATACTCAAACGGAAAAAGAATATCTGTACAATATTGATCACACTTTATGGTGAGACTGGAAAAATTATTTACCTTTGGCATTTTAATGCATCAGGACTAAAACAAGCTCAGCGGACAGAATATAATTACACTGATGGTGGCTTAGCCATGCTCCCCGAGAATCAAGGCCAGTTTTTAGAATATGTCCATTCAAATCAAAAATTAAATCTTCATGCACAAGAAGTCCAATCTGAATTTAAAAAAGTCCGTGGATTCTTTCCAAATCAATTAGTAAGCTGTATATAAATTCCAAATTAAAAATTAGATTAAAGAGGCCTTCTCTGCTTTACTAAATATTGAACATCTAAATCGAACAACTACTGGCGTATTGATATAATTTTTATGATTAACTCCAAACTCGTAATTGTGCTCTTATCATATAGATAGTCTCTTTTTTAATTAAACGTTACGAACATTATCAATTTCACATCACCTACATTCTTTTCTTGAACTTGGCGATAAGCTATAAAACTTGAATTGCAACAATATTGCCAAAAGGATAAAAGATGATGAAAAAAGTACCTGCACTGTGTTTAACGACTGCACTGATTGCATCGTCTTCTCTATGGGCAGCCGAAACAAATACAACTACGGCGAATGCAAATACTGCAACGGCTGAAAAAACACTTCCTTATGGTGACAACCCTAGTCTCGGTCGAGTATTGCTGTATAAAACAGGTAAAGGGCTACAAAACTTAGGCGATTCAATTCAAGGAGCATCTGAAAACACCTCACAAAAAATGAGTGAGAGATGGAAAAACACCAAAGAATATACCGCTGAACAATCTGAAATCGTTCAGGAACAAACACAAAAAGCCAAACAATACACTGCTAAAAAATGGCAAGATACCAAAGATGCGGTTGTTGGTACCAATGATGGAAATGTTCCTATTGAGCGTGCTGAACTTAGTCAGCCATCATCGAACTAAATAAAAAAAACCTCTAATAAAAAGTTAGAGGTTTTTTTAATAATTAGATAGATTTAAGCTGTTTCTGTTTCGAGCTTAACCTGATGATCAATCAGATATTCATTTAAATTAAAACGGCTAAGTTGCTGACGCATCTTAAACGTCGTCCACGGCCATACCGTACTATTGCGCCCATTCCGATCAATGAAATAACTCTGACAACCACCCTTGTTCCAAACCGTGGTTTGTAAAGTCTCTTGTACGCGTTGATTAAACTCAGCAATACGCACAGGATCGGGTTCTATGGTTTTGATATTTTTCTGAATCGCTTGTTTTAGTGCATCCATAATATAAGTGAGCTGCGCTTCGATAATGATAAAAGCCGAAGAACTCACCGCAATATTCGGTCCAAACATCAAAAAGCCATTCGGGCAATCTGCCACCATCGTTCCCATATAACCTTCTGGACTGCCCTGCCATACATCAGACATGCTTTGTCCATAACGGTTATAGACACGCTGAGCAATTGGCGGTTCAGCCACCTCAAAACCCGTCCCAAGAATGATCACATCAGCCTCAAAGCTTGAACCATCACTTGCAATTAACTGCTTGCCTTTGACTTCGCTCAACGCCCCTGCGACAACATTGACATTGTCTTGTGCTAGGGCTGGATACCATTCATTAGATTGCAAAATGCGTTTACAACCAATCACATAGTTTGGTGTGACTTTGGCGCGCAACTCAGGGTCTTTGATGCCCTGTTTAATATGAAATTCAGCAATACGCTGTACTTGCCGCATCGCAGTATTGCTTTGTAATCCACCATTTAAGGTTTCGAAGATGCCATAGACTGAACCACGCATCACCGACTGAGTGACAGGGACATATTTAAATAAAGTTTGAATGGCACTTGGCAGTGGCATATCAGATTTTGGTAATACCCAATGCGGTGTACGTTGAAATACAGTGAGTTGTTTTACCAACGGCTGGATCTGCGGCACAAACTGAATTGCAGATGCGCCTGTGCCGATTACTGCAACACGTTTATCTATTAAATCTAAGTCATGTCGCCAACGAGATGAATGGAAAATTTCACCATCAAAATCTTTGAGACCTTTTACATTTGGAATCACAGGCTCATGCATTGGCCCACATGCCATGATCGCAAATTGTGAATGTAATTCACCTTGATTGGTTTTAATAATCCAGCACTGTTTTGCATCAGACCAACTTGCTGATAGCGCTTCATGTTGGAAATGCACATGCGGTAAAACTTGATATTTTTTCGCAGTGTTCTGTAAATATTCTTTGATTTCCGCTTGTCCCGCGAACACCCGACTCCATGTAGGATTCGGTTCAAAAGAATATGAATACAATGCCGATGGCACATCACAGGCACATCCCGGATAGGTATTTTCACGCCATACACCACCGAGTTCATTGGCTTTTTCGAGCAAGATAAAATCATGGATACCCGCTTCTTTGAGTTTAATCGCAGCACCTAAACCTGCAAAACCACCACCGATCACAATCACTCGATAAAATGGCACAGTCTTCGACTTGGTATTCATGACTCGTTTTTCCTTTTTTTATTCCGCCCACAACATGGCACAAAGATTTTTGAGGGTCATTATCCTGACTGACCTTTCTGATAAGTCGTTTTGATACAATTTGCCAGCTATAAACATTATGATTGAGCTGAAATACCAAGTATTAAATATTACAGAGTTCCCTCAAATCCTTAGTTGAACTTCACCGAGGAAAACGACAAACTGAAATTATTTACAATAACTGGGATTCGCAGATGGGCTCAATACAATTAAAAGGCACTTTATTTTCAATCATTAGCTGCATAAGTTTGACTGCATGTTCAATTTCCCCATCATCGACATCAACAACCACTACATTAGAAAAAATAACGAATATCGAGGCAACACCTTCAACAAAGGTCAATACAGCTCAACTGATTAAACAACCACAAAATTGTCTTATTGAATTCAAAGGTCAGTTTGAGGGTGGGCAAGCTGTGGAACACTGGATTTTTAACCAGCAAGGTCTAATCGCTGCAGAATCCACAACTACAGAGTATGCTGATCAAGCGCAAGCTGCTAGTCAAAAGCAAACTTCTTTTGATATTCAAAACCCTGAAACTCAAGAAAATTTTAAAAAATTAAAAAGTAATTTCAATGAGCAAAAACTTGCTAAATGCATATAACCATTATTAAAAACGCGTTGTATAGTCAAAACTATGCAACGCGTTATGGCACTCTAAACCTATCTTTGGGATCAATTTAAACTATAAAAAATTAATCTCAATTTGCTGTTAGACCACTGGTTGCTGCCAACAGGTCGATGCGTGGGAATACTAAACCTGTACGAGTATCTGTAACTGATTTACCCGTTACTCTCAAACGATTCACCGTTTGATCAATGGTTTCAGTTGGACTCACACCATTAGCACGTAATAATGCAATTGCTCCTGCAACATGTGGTGCAGCTTGTGAGGTTCCACCTTGCGTATAACCACCCGCTGTAATCATTGCCCCTGGTGCAAGTAAAGTTACAAGCGAACCACCATTACTAAAGCAAGTCACTTTATCTGCAGCTGTGGTTGGATCAGAGCACTTCAACGGATTACCCCAAGATGCACTGCCGATATTACTGTCATAAACAGCACCTACACGTACAGCACCCGCAACACATGCAGGCGAAGAGATACCATCGGCAAATGCGTCATTTCCTGATGCAACGACAGGTACGACACCTGCTGCACGTGCATTAGCAAATGCTGTGCTATAGCTACTATTACTACATTCGGAAGTATATTTCACACCAGGTACGCCCAAACTGAGATTCACCGATTTGATGTTGTATGCCTGTGCGTTATTCACTGTCCAGTTCAATCCCGCCAAGATATCACTATCATAAGCCGTACTGCCCCACTGTCCATTCACTCGAACACGGCGAAAAGTATCAATACCAATAATTTTGGTTTTGGTCGCGACTTTAGACACGATGCCTGAGACATTACTACCATGACCATTATCATCTAAACTGCCATCATCAGGTGCGGTATCAAAGGCATACACCACACGGCATGTCGAAGATGGTGTATTTACTGCCGTACAGCCAAAGTCAGCATGTTTATAATTTACCCCTGTATCAATCACGGCAACACTTGAGCCTTCACCTGTAAAACCATTACTAACGGTTTGAGGTTGATTAATCAGTGGTAAACTCTCCATGGTAGTCGTGGTGTTTTTGCGATTTGGATATACCCCTTTAACAGTGGGATCATTGAGCACTTTCGCAAGAGTTTCTTTATTTTGAATACGATAAAGCCCCAAAGGTAAGCCATTAAATTCTCTTAAAGTTTGGAAACCAGCTTCTTTGGAGAACTTTTCTTTTAATCGGGCTTTTCCTTCTGCAATGCTATTTCGCTTTTCTATTCCAAGAGGTGCGTTGGCGACATTGAGGTCATATTCAATTAATAAGTCATTTGACTCATTGTTCAGTAAAGCATTCAGGTCAATTTTGCCTTTAGCGACTTTATTTAGCGCAGCAGAACTTAATTGTTGCTTTAACTGTGAGGGATTCAGTGATGCAGCAGATGTTGCAGCACTAGAAAAAACACATACACTCAAAAATAAAACTGTTTTTTTATTCACGCTTAATCTCCAGTGTTCTTGGGTAAAGAACATCTCTTTTTCCAATCTGCTTGGGTAAAGCACATCAGATTATTTAAAGTTTTTTGATTTGATTTGCTGGATCAGTTTCTGGATCTATCGGTTGGATCGAAGGATCACTTTTTGTGTCATAAAATGGAACCTCCTCCTTTGTTTTTGTCGGTTGATCTAATAAGGTTGCTGTAGTAACAGCTTTAGGGTTGTTCTCCTCTTGCGTTAAAGGTTTCGGAACAGGCTCTAAATGTTCATCCGTCATTTGATGAATGTAGAGATCATCAGATGATGTAAGCGGATCATCGGGCTGGAAATACAACACGATCACACCTAAGCCAATCAATAAAAGTAAAAAAGCCGCTATCATTTTCATTCATTTTCTCCAGTGCTTATTTACTGGCGGATACGAGATTTAAGATTCATTTAAATATCCAACCCCGCAATTAAAACTAATTTTCACGTTAAATTTCACATTTAAAATTAAGTAACCCCTATTACATCGTGATGGGTAAATAGCTAAAAAAACTTCATCAACCTCTATAGGCTATTGCACCTGATTATTTAATCAAAGTTTAAAAACAGATCATCAATTCAGCCAAACACCACATAAATAAATATTAAAAATTTTCACTTTTATACCAAGCAATAAAAATGCCAAACTTAAAACTGACATAAATTAAGCGTAATTTGCCTATTGATTTAATGCGTAGACTTTAATTCAGTGACGAAAAAGTTGACGTTGGTGTATTTTATTTTTAATTTATGTTGTTTGAAAATCATTTATAAAGATATATTTTTCACATACTTAATCAATTAGAGCATCTTCACAATTTATCCCTACAGTGTTTCGCAGATGTAATGTGCTTGTAACGATTTGCTGAAATCCATAGCTTTCTCTCATTTGCTCGATATGATTCATTTGCGTTCATGAAGTGCCCCAACATGGCACATCTTTAAAGGAAATCGCAATGAAGAAAATGATCAAAACAGCTATCGTGACAACAACTATTCTCGCTTCTGCTTCTGTTTTTGCACAAAATGTAGGGGTAAATGCGAATGGATCTGCTCAAGTTAATGTTCAATCTGGTGGATTGGTAAAAGGCATTACAGGTGCAGTTGCTAACACAGCACAAGGCGTTGGTCATGCAGCACAACATGTTGGTCATGCGGCCGTCAACACAGGTGTGAATGCATCTCAGAAAACTGTGGGTACTACTGCAAATATAGGATCAAAAGTGATTCATACCACGGGTACTGCCGTGAAAAATACGAAAGATTATGCTGTAGAGAAAGCCGTAGATGGTCGAACATTTGCTGCTGACAAAACGGCGGATGTGAAAAAACGTATTGCGGACAAGCAAGCAGCTTCTAAGGCGCTAAGCTTAGAAGCTCAAACCAATGCAAAAGCACAGCTGAATAATAAAACAGCAGCGGTAGATGCCAAAACAGGCTTAAATGCAGATAAGAAAAATCTGCAAGCAGGCACTAACGTGGGTGTAAAAGTTTTAGGTGTAAATGCCAATGTAAACACCAATGCTAAAGTCGGTATTAATTAATTACTTAATACCCATCTCATAAATAAAAAGCCCTTAGCAATGTAAGGGCTTTTTTTGTTTAACAGAGTTGTAATCGACTTTGCTCAGCAGAATGACTCTCAATAAAATGCGTCAGACCATCATCTTCACAACTTAAAGTCAGTTGCTTGTAACTAAGATTATAAAAATCTGGATATTGTTTAAATATCAATGGTGATTGATCTAGAGGTAAAGCATCACCAACCTTGATCAGTTTATGAATCCCCCGATCATTCATGGTCAAGAAATAATATTCATCGTTTAAATTTAACTCAACTAGTGCATTCGGCTTTAAGTGCAAAGGCACAAGGTATTGTGAATTTTCCTGAATATGTTCTGCACTATAGCTTTCAAGTTTTAAACTAACCAAGTTAAAAACCAAGAATTGGTTTTGTGGGGTACAGACGTTGGCAGCTGCTGTTTGAATTTGTTGAACAAAATGTGCATGCGCACCTAATTTATGTAAATTCTGCTCAGTTCCCTGTCGCAATTTAAACAACTGTTGAACGAGTTTTTGTTTCATTACAGCATCAAAATATCGTTCATCAAGTGCAAAGTCATTGTTTTCTAAAATCTTTAACAATGCTTGTTGATGCTTCGATAAGGCAGCATCCAAAACATGACGATAGTAGAACTTACTTTGTTTTTTCACTTCACGCACACGACGATAAAAATACGTCAGCTCAAACGGCTTTTCTACAAAATCATGTAACAGTTGCGAGCTTGCCAATACCGAAAGTGCTTCATGTGCTGTAAAGGGCAAATGAATAACATCCATCTGTGGCAACAAAGGTTTTATTTTTAAGAAATGCTCTTTATCTTCAGCAAAATAGGGATCATAGACCAGAATATATTCCCGAGATGCATCGACCTCATCCGCCTGAATCTGCATATTTTGATGAATAGATGCATCAAAAAATTCTGCATAACGACGATCTTCGACAACTTCTGGATCAATCGAAAATTGTGGAACAAATGCCACAATTTTTTGCATATTCAACAAGTTTGAGTATTTTATTGCGGCATAGCCACCCATTGAACCGCCATAGCCCACTCGCTTTTCAAACTGTTCAAGAATCGGCTGAATCTGTTGTTGCATCTGCAACATGCTGCTTTTAGGAAACCATGTTTTTAATTTCGGCATTATGCCGATGACATTGTATTCATATTTAATTAATGATTTTTCAGCATTGATGGACATTCCTTTGGCTCGACTAATCAAATCGCCAAAAGAAACCACTAATGTGTCGCTTGAACCTTTCAAAAAAATAACGCGAATATGTTCATCTTCAAATATTATTTGCTTATCCATGCTCACACTGAAAAGTTGATCCTAGGTTGGTATCAAAAAGTCACCAAATCATGACTTTGCCAAACCCAAATTGCGGAGTATCTTATTTTATAGAGATAGAACAGATTAAAAAGCGCAAAAAATGACACAATCCCTGCATCCTTCGGCGCAAAAAGGCTTCAGTCTAGGTGCTGAACTTTACCAACAGGTTCGTCCCAATTATTCACAAGAAATAGTGATTTGGCTGCAAGATCGTCTCAAAATAGGTGAAAGTTCAACTGTTATAGACCTAGGTTCTGGGACTGGCAAATTCTTACCTTACCTGATTCAAACAGGTGCCAAAGTGCTGGCTGTTGAGCCTGTAAATGAAATGTTAAAGCAGCTCCAACAAAGCTACCCTGATATTGAGTGCTTTCAATCATCAGCGGAGTCACTCCCCTTCAAAAATGCTTCTATTGATCGTGTTGTTTGTGCGCAATCATTTCATTGGTTTGCAAATCAACTCAGCCTTTCTGATATCCATCGAGTCCTCAAACCATCAGGTCATCTAGGATTAATTTGGAATCAAAGAGACATCAATGTTGACTGGGTTCAAGCTTTAGCAGATGAAATAGCGCCTTTTGAAGGAGATACTCCACGTTATCATAGTGGTCGCTGGAAAGAAGTTTTCGATGATCAGGATTTATTCAAATTAAATAGTTTGCAGACCTTTCAACTGATACATTCTGGTACGGTAGAACAGGTAGTCAGCAAACGCTTATTGTCCACCAGTTTTATTGCAGCGATGCCCTATCCTCAACAACAACAGTTCAAAGCGAAATTTGAACAAATTGTATTTGATTTTACGGGACGATCTCCGCAAGATCAGATAGATTTCCCTTATATCACCTATGCCTATCACTTTCAGAAAATATCAAATTAATCAGGGATGAATATATCCATGCCAACCGTTAAAACCACTTATGTCCTTGCAGCATTGTTTAGTTCAGTCCTTTTTCTTACAGGCTGTAACAAAGACAAAGAACCCACAGCAGCTACTGAAAATCAAACTAGCTCTAGTCAAGATGCGATTGGTCAATTGAATCAGACACCGATCAAGCAATTTCCTGCAACTGCAGATGATGCGCATGATATTGCTGTGTTGGATGACTATGATCGTCGCTTTACTGAGATGACTGATAGCATGGAAATCGAACTTGCCAAAATGAAGCAAGAAAATACGTTGACACCAGAGTTTGAAGCACAACGCCAAAAAGACAATGTGAACTCTGCACTCACAATGCTTAAAGATTTAGATCTAAAAACTGAACAAGGACGCTATATTCAAGGTTTGTTATATGATTATTGGGAAAGCCAAGCAAAGGCGCTACAAAATACGACAGACACCAATCAGCAAGTTAATCAGTTAAATGAATATTTACATGCACAAAGTCAACTCCATCATTGGAGAAGTGCTCAAGCTTCAGAAAATAAAAGCAATTAAATAAAAAACGAGGGTTATCCCCCTCGTTTTCTTGGTTTAATTTGAATTAGATTTTCTGCTTTTCAATCCATTGAATCGAATTCACTCGAAATAACTCACATGCCCCATCACCAATATCTGTAGGTGATAGCGAAGACTTCCATACTAAATCTTTATCACGGACTTCAACCAGTTCACCTTTTAACTGGACCAAATCACCACGTTTCACTTGTTTAATTTGTTTGGCAATTTCAGGATTGGCAGGAATGATGTGCATGTTCGATACCATTTGCATGGCTTGATCCGCAGGCACAGGAAGTTTATCCATTTTCCAATTCAAATAGCGGTCATATTGACTGACTGAAATATTACGTGCGATTTCAGGATGCGCGAACAATCCCCAACTGACAGCATAATCAATCGGTGAAAACTTGGCTTGCTCATCATCTTGATAAACTTTAGATCCTAAAATACGAAAATTACCGTAGAAAGGCTGCAATACGGAAATCGATTGGTCTTTCACTTGAGGGGATAAACCTTTCGCAATATTGTATTCCACTCCACTGGCAGAAGCATGTGCCTGACCCAGTGCAGCCACCATGCATAAACTCATCCATAGACGCTTTTTCATGGCTTTTACTTCCTCAAAAATATGACTGATAGCAAATAAACTCGTTTGAGCTTTCATAGTATGCTTAGACCATGAGAAAAGTTGCTTTTTTTGGTAACAATCAAATAATCTTTAGTCATATTTTTGTGCAGTGTTTAGGGTCTGTTGACATTTCACATCTAGCTGCGACAGCCCCCCATTAAATCTACGAATGGATTCTCTATGATTTATCAATTTTATCAACGCCGAATCTTTCCGCATTTACTCAATCAAGTCATGCAAACGGGCAGTTTGATGGATAAACGACGCGAATTACTCATTCCGATCGAAGGTGAAATTCTCGAAATTGGTTTTGGTACAGGTCTCAACATTCCATTTTATGGCAATGTAGATACCCTGTATGCACTTGAGCCAAATCCAGATATTTATCATTTGGCGATTGAGCGTGTTCAGAATGCACCTTTCCACGTGAAACACGTCCAATCCAGTGCTGAAAAATTACCATTTGCTGATGCATCGCTAGACCATATTATTTCGACATGGACGCTGTGTAGTATCCCAAAACTGGAACAGGCATTAGCTGAAATCTATCGTGTGCTTAAACCTACAGGAACATTTCATCTCGTTGAGCATGTCAAACATCCAGAATCGGTAAAAATGCAATCTTTACAAACCTTACTGACTCCGATTCAGAAGCGCATTGGAGATGGTTGTCATTTAAATCGGGATATCGAACGGAGCCTAGCGCAAGCAAAATTCAAATTTATTGAAAAGCAATATTTTGATGCTGAGGGGATTCCTGCGATCGCACAAAAGATGCTACTTGCACGAGTGCAAAAGATTTTGTTGAATCCTTGAACTAATCATCAAAGTCGATCCGCAAAGTTTCAAAACGGACTCGACCTTCTCGAACAGCTTGAGCAATCGCCTGTTGTCCTTTGCTCAAGCGCGCACCACCACTTTTGATATCTAATAAAATCACTTCAATATCCTCTGCATCGCCATCCCCATCACGAAAATCGGTGTAGCCATCAAACACCACATAATCGACAGGATCACCGAGAAATTTGGCATCACTAGGTAAATATTGAAACTCAGGTAAGATCGGGGCAAATTGCTCAGCCATTTTTCCTTTTAAGACTGCACGACTGGTATTCACACTACGCTTTTGAGCATCTAACAATGCCTGTTTATGCTCTAGTTCCAATTCAGCAATATATTTCTCATATTCAGCTTGAATACGACCATTGCGGCTATTTGATAAAATGAGAGTGGTAATCACAACCCCTATACAGCCACCAATCAACATCGCAAGCCAAACCGACATAAGTCTTTCCTTTTTCAATAACGCTGCTATTTAACTGCAACATTAAACTTTTGTCATGTGTAGCACACTCTGTTCAAAAAGATGCTAAGGTATAGTGGAATACAAAACACACGTTAAAAAATCTAATTTCATGAAGACAATATTAATCGCAAATCAAAAAGGCGGCTGTGGTAAAACAATGACGGCGATTACGCTCGCCACTGCGCTCTCACAAAAAGGTTATAAAGTCGCTCTCGCAGATGCAGATAATCAAAAATCATCCTTACAATGGCTCAAACAACGCCCCGACTCTGTCACTAATATTCAAAGTCTCGATTGGCGACATGAGAAATCAATCGGCGAAGCTCCCAAAAATCTCGATTATTTAATTATTGATGCGCCTGGCGCTTTATCTGGTGAACATGCTGAACAATTGGTAAGCGAAGCACATGCGATTGTGACACCATTACAACCTTCATTTTTCGATATTGATAGTACACGCCGTTTTCTCAAGCATCTTCACGAGATTAAACGTATTCGCAAGGGAAAAGTACAAATCTTATTGGTCGCAAATCGAGTCAAACCGAATAGCGCGAGCTCTAAAGATATCCAAGATTTCTTTAACAAGATTGAACAAGAACCTGTGGCATGGATATCAGAAAGAAGTGCGTATGGAACATTAGCCATGCAGGGTTTAAGTGTTTTTGATAAACCACAAAAAAACTTTGTCAGCATCCAACATCAATGGCAACCTGTTTTAAACCAATTGGTCGATGACCCGAGCGAATGGTTCTAAACACTGTATCTAAAGCTAATCTTTTGATCTTTAATGCTGAAATCCTATAGTGAAAATTTCACTCAGGGTATTTTTCAGTTAATATGGTTTCAATTATCTTTTGGCACTAGAGAAAACCATGGTGCAACAATACGCTCCAACACTACAACGCGTTTTGCTGTTTGGATTGTTTTTTGTTTTATTGTTTTTGGGCTTTAGTATTCTTAAATACTTTATTGTCCCTGTTCTTTGGGCGGCTATTATCGCCTATATGACATGGCCCGTTTATTTATGGGTACAACGTCGTTTTTTTGGTGAGAACCGCCCTACACTGAACGCTACTATTATGATTACACTTGTAATTTTAGTGATCGGTATCCCATTTATTTTTGCGATTTTCATGCTGCAACTCGAAGGTCGTAATTTATATTTTAATCTACAAAAACAATTATTTTCAGGACACATTCAAGTCCCAGATTTTATTCGTAACCTCCCCATCATTGGCAAAGACATCAGTCGTACAGTCAATGAATTAAGTGCTGATCCGAATAGTATTACCAAAAATGTCGCTGAATGGATTCAAGGTCATCTCAGCTACGGTCGTTTTGTCTTGAGCGAGATTAGTCGTAACCTCGTCAAACTTACGTTTGCCATTATGACCTTGTTCTTCTTTTATCGGGATGGTCAGCTGATTCTGTCACAAGTGAGTCGTGCACTTGAAATGGTGATTGGTCCTCGTGTGCATCATTATCTTGAAACGATTTCAGAAACAACACGTGCAGTCGTTTACGGTGTAGGTTTAACCGCTGTAGCTCAAGCAATTTTGGCAGGTCTAAGCTATTTTGTAGCTGATGTACCCAACCCAATGTTGTTGACTATGGTGACATTTATCTTGGCATTGATTCCTTTTGGAACTCCAATTTCATATCTCAGCGTCGGTTTATGGTTATTTGCTCAAGGTCAAACAGTTGAAGCAATCGGTGTTGTGTTATGGGGCTTATTAGTCGTCAGCAGCTCAGATAATGTGATTCGACCACTCGTGATTTCAGGAGCAACAAAAATCCCATTCATCTTAATCATGTTTGGTGTATTGGGTGGTATTGCCAGCTTTGGATTGGTCGGCTTATTTATTGGTCCAGTGATTTTGGCAATCTTATTAGCGATTTGGCGCGAATGGCTACATGAAAATGTTCAAGAACCTATTGCTGCGATCGAAGCGCCACCAGAAACTAAATCCTAAATGCGATTTTGACCATTTATCTTGTCATACAGAATCTAGCTTGCGCGTTATCCCAGACTTTGTTTGAATCAATCAAATAAAGACAAAATAGATAAGGATAATTCGCAATGCTTTCAACCTTAAAACGGTATACAGTTTTTAGTGCAATCATGATGAGTATCAGCGCATGCTCATCAATTCCCTTAGACAATAATGCCGCAAAAATTCAGAAACAGCCCACTAGCTACGACCATAAATATTTAATCCCAATCCATCAGGTAAGCGCCGATGGTATAGGTGCTTCGATTGGCACAGTATCCTTCCAAGAAAGTCCAAGTGGTCTGATCATCACCCCTGCATTGTGGAAACTTCCATCGGGTGAACATGGTTTTCATATTCACGAGAAGCCGTCATGTGAAGCTGCAATGAAAGATGGAAAAATGGGTGCAGCACTGGCAGCGGGCGGTCATTACAATCCTGACAATATTGCCCATCACGGCACGCCAGAAAATGGTCATTTAGGTGATCTACCTGCACTCACTGTCAATGAAAAAGGCTTTGCAACCCAAGCCGTTATCGCACCTCGATTAAAGCTCTCCGATATTCAGGGACGTGCGATTATGATTCATGCAGGTGGGGATAATTATTCTGACACACCTAAACCCCTTGGTGGAGGTGGTGAAAGAATTGCTTGTGGTGTGATCAAATAAAGATTGTGGGTATCTCAAAAGATATCCACAATTTAGGATTTTATTCACTTAATTTATCTATAAAGATGAATATAAATAAAAGATGAGCACGAATTTTGCTTAGTTTTATTAAATGAAAAATCAACAAAAATGGGTTGAAAAATTGACTCAATATCTTGATCAGCACATTATTTTAGCTACGCAATATGGCTATATGATGATGAATCAACACATAGCAGAATATAGTCGTGAATAGTCTTTATCATCTTTTTAATCGATTCCGATCAAACTCGATTCTACTGTATTGCCTACAAATTTTGATTGTGTTGACAGGCACTACATTGGTGTTGCACGGATTGGGACTAGGTCAATTCATTGTTCCTGTTACATTAGGCGCAATTGCGGCTGCCCTCACAGACTTCGATGATCGTCTGAGTATTCGGCTACGCAATTTGGTCTATGTCTGTGTGCTGTTCTTTAGTGTTAGTACCATTTTAGAATTTTTAGCACCTTATAAATTTTGGTTTATCGTTTACCTTAGCCTATCCAGTGCAGCACTGATTCTCATGGGTGCTTTAGGTCAACGTTATGCGACGATTTCATTTGGTACGATTCTCCTTTCGATTTACACCATGTTTGGTCTAGGTGAATATGCAAATTGGTATCAACAACCAAGTTATTTTGTCATCGGTGCTGTGTGGTACGGATTGACCTCGATCTTATTTTTTATGATTCGACCAACCCTGCCCTTACAGGAGAAGATTTCAACGATTTTCAAAGAAATGGGGGAACTGCTACAGAGCAAAGCCAAGTTGTTTGATCCAGATAATGTCGACAATGTTGAAACACTATTATTTGAACTCTCACAAAAAAATGCGCAGGTGGTGAATAGTCTAAATCAAGCAAAACAATCCTTACTTTCTCGACTTAAATCCTCACGCATCAATAACAGCAGTATCTATTGGCTAAACTTATATTATTTTGCGCAAGATATTCATGAACAAGTCACCTCTAATTATTTGCACTATGAAAAAATCCATCAGAACTTTAGCCGTAGCGATTTAATTTTTCGTATTCAAAAAAATATGTTTCTACAAGCAACTGCCTGCAAAAAACTGAGTCAGGCTTTGCTACATAAAAGTACTTATCAAAATACCCCACTCGCTGATGCTGCGCTTGCTCAATTGGAAGAATCCATGCAAGACTGGATTGCTCAACATCCACATAATCTTGAAGTTAAAAACCTAGAACTGATTCTGAATAACTTAAAAAGTATTCATGAACAATTTGCTCAACTGCAATTTCAACAAAACATCGAAATACGATCAACACAACATCAACAAGCTCATCTCAATTTACTGGATGAGGATATTCAAGGCTTTCAGGATTTATTGTTAAAACTAAAACAACATCTAAGTCCTCAGTCTGCTTTATTTCGTCATGCAATTCGCTTAGCTATTGTCTTTGCCGTAGGTTATGCCGTGTCCTTGATGCCTTTTGCAAAAAATGGCTATTGGATTTTATTGACCAGTTTGTTCGTTTGTCAGATCACTTACTTTGCCACCAAAAGTCGCTTAAAACTTAGAACGATTGGCACGTTGTTGGGTGTGCTTTTAGGTGTGCCCGTTCTTTATTTTGTACCTAGCATCGAAGGTCAATTGGTCATTACCGTAATTTGCGGGGTGTATTTTTTCTATTTACGTCAAAAAAAATATGCCCTCGCAACAGTGATGGCAACGCTGATGGTGTTGTTAATTTTCAATTTGAAAGGCGCAGGTTTCAGCATTATTTTACCGCGTATCATTGACACGTTGATCGGCTGTGCAATCGCATGGCTAGCGGTTAACTTCATATGGCCAGATTGGAATTTCCGAAATATTCCTGAAAATATCCGCAAAAGCAGTCAAGCAACGCTCAATTATTTGCATGCAGTCGTCCATCAATATCATCAAGGTCGCTCCAACGATCTTGAGTATCGAAAAGCTCGTCGTGCCGCCCATAATGCTCAGATTGAATTATCTAATATGATTTCTAGTCTGAGTACAGAACCTGAACCAAACCAAGAACTCATTCACTATGCATTTCGCTATTTGGTCTACAGTCATAGTCAGTTGAGCTATGTTTCAGCACTGGGTCATCAACGTGTGCAAATTCAAGATCAAAATATTTTGAAGCTATTAGACCAGAGTGAAATATTGCTTAATCAAACATTGATCGAAAGGCAAGCGCTTCCAGAAAAGCACATCCAAGAGATGTTTAGCGAAATTGATCGTTTAAATTCAATGGCTCAAGTCTCAGAACAACATCAACTATTGTTAAAACAAATGACGCTATTGCTTGAGACTCTGCCTGAATTGGTGATGTTAAAAAATAGATTACTTGAACTAGAAATTAAGTAGCGCGTTTAGCTCAACGCTATTTAATGAATGCCTTGTTGCAGCCTTGTTTGCATATAATGTTTAAGTACCATTCGAGGTATGCCAAACCAAAAAGCTATCAAGGCAAAACTCGTCAATACAAATGCCCAAATATGGAAATAAGTATATAGCAGACGAACCACTTCAATAATTGAGAAGAAGCTCACCATCATCAATATTGAAACCGCAGCTGCAACCGTTCCTTTCGATACTTCAGAAGACATCAATGCAAAACGATAAATCACTGAAAAGCTAATTCCCTCACCAAAACTAATTAAGGTCATACCGATCAGCAAACAAGGCACTAAATAGGTTTGCCAAATCACACCGAGCATCAAAAATAAAGTACCTACCAGCATAATCGGCAAACCCATTAAAATGGTTTTACCAAGTGCATAACGATCCATAATTTTGATCAGAACGATATTGCCTGCAATCAAACCAAAAAACACAGGAAACTGCGCCAAGCCATATTGCACACTACTCAGCTTTAACTCATCCACGAGAATAATCGGTGACAAAGCAATCCACAGCATCAGTGGCATTCCTACAATCGGTAATGCAACACTTAAACCTAAAAACTGGCGATTACTAAATACTTGTTTGAAATCATCCCAGATATAACCAAAGGGCTGCTTCGCTTGTTTACGACTTTCTTGCGAGGCTGGCATAAATTTATTTAAGCCGAACCAACTGAGAAAAGAAATAAAAGCAATCGCCACAAAGCCCCAGTGCCATGACACATAATCAATCAGGAACGCGCCCAATACAGGTCCAAGCAAAGGCGCAAGCAAGGAGATATTTGCCATCAATGCCATGACTTTAATCGCATCACGCTCTTCAAAAGTTTCTTGAATTGCCGCATATCCAACTGCTGATATCACACTTAAACCAATACCCTGCAAGAAGCGCAAGGTCAGGAATTGTTGAATATTATGGGTCAATAAAATCAACAAACAGCAAATCGTAAAAAAAGCTACACCGGCCAATAGGACTTTCTTGCGTCCAAGCCGATCTGAAAGTGGTCCCAGTAACCAAGCGACACTAGCACCACCCAACAAGTAAAATGACATTGAAGATGGTGCCCAAGTTGCGCTAACTGCAAATTGCTCTGTGATCGCCAACATCGCTGGCTGAATCAAGTCATTACCGATATAAACTGAAAACTCAAATAGCACTAAAGCCAATGGAAACATGAGCGTTATACGGTTTAACGTCATGCTTTGATTATTCGTCATCATGTTTTATTCACAAAAATAACCAATTCGTGTGCCGTCTATTTCCCTGAAAAAAAAAGAAAATAGATTCCGCACCACATCATTTTATGGTTTTGATTTAAATTAAATTTTGATTTCCATGCAGTGAGAGCGCATGTAAAAGTGTGAAAACACCGTATTCACAAGGTGTATTAAGAAAACAATTTATTTACGTGAGATTGGTAAAAAGTTTTACCTATTGGAAAAATTCCCAAGCGCAACTTTAGCACTTTTTAAAAATGACCGCAATTTAAGCAAAGCAAATCAATTGTGTGGATATGTGAATAACCAAAAAGTTATCCACAATTCTGCTCAACTTTCACACGACCTTAAAAGATAACTCACCATTTAAGGACATAGCTCAAACTGGAAAGTCTTGGTATTCCCTCCTCGAGCACATTGATAGCTTTGTTTTTTATTCACCACTTTCCAAGTCTCTTGATCACGTTTTAACTGATATTCAGTGCGAATAGCCGCTACCGAATCATCTAACTGCGCTTGCTCTACGGTAATCTCAGCATCTGTAGGATTTTCAGCACTATTAAATTGCTGATCAATTTTGAGATTAGTTTCATCATGAAACAAATTGGGTTGGTCAAGTAGTACTGCATGCATCGCTGTACTTTTTTGCACTGCAGCTTGTTGTTGCGACTGAGCAATCGGTTGATTACATGCAGTCAAAAAAATTCCACATCCTAAAATAATCCAAAGTTTATGCATTTTGTAGTCTTCCGATTTGCATTATTCTTTTATGCTACTATGCAAAAATGAACTGTCGAATAACAAAATGTATGCGACATATGAGAGATTTGTTGTATTTATCAATGCTTTGATAACAATTGTGATCCTCAAAATAAAACAAACCCATAACATCAATATCAGAAATTTTTGGGCATACACACATGTCAGATTTAGCAAAAAAGTTAACTCTAATTTTAATCATAAGCAGTTCAGTAATTGCTTGTTCTAAAAAAGAAGAAGCGCCTTCAGGTGAGGCTGCAATGGCCACTGAAAGTGCTGCCGCAGCGCAAGATACATCTCAAAGTCAGACTGCAAAAAATCCTGAGCAATTACTCAGCGATCAGCAAAGCACCCTAGAACAAAGCCGACAATTAGTAAAAACAGCTCAACTACAATTTGAAGTCAAAGATGTTCAAAAAACGACGGCTATACTTGAACAGCAACTCCTCAAACAAAATGGCTATATCGAAGAAAAACAAGTGAATTATCAGGTTAGTGATAGTTCGCAGCGCGAACGTCTCGATGGTCATATAGATGTATATGAAAAAATCATCCCTACCGTACAACTTACGATTCGTGTTCCAAATGAACAAGTTACTGCCTTTTTGAATAGCCTATTGCCTTTGATGCTCAACTTTAATAATCAAAGCTATGAAGCTAAGCGATATGAACTGAAACTGTTAGAAGAAAAACTTAATACAGCAAATCAAAGCCCTAGCACATCGAATACAGTCAATAATCAACTTCAACAATTGACTCAACTTGAGGTTAAAGATCGATTGACTTACAGCACAATACGCATCGAATATTTTCAACAAGCACAAGTTCGCAAAACTCAAGATTTAAACATTCATCGTATTGCGCATCTCGATAGCGAACCTTTAATGACTCGGATAGCCGATGCATTCAAAATTGGGCTTTCTTATTTTAAAGAAACTATTTTGTGGTTGATCCAATTCTGGGCATTTTTCCTTGTAATCGTTGCAGTTTGGTTTATTCGTAAAGCCTATAAATCTAGAAAACAAAACAGCTAATTATTGATTTTTGATCAATAGTATTTTGCTTATTTACGCATTTTTACTCATGAATAGATTCTCTAAAATGCACTCAAGTTTTAGAAATCTATTTTTGAGTTTAATTTTATGAGCAATATTTTAATTATTAATGGCGCGAAACAATTCGCTCACTCAAATGGTGAATTGAATGACACCCTGACTGACTTTTCAGAATCATATTTAAAAGCTTTAGGTCATACAGTACAAGTGACACGTACCGACAGTGACTATGACATTCAAGCAGAAATTGAAAAATATTTATGGGCAGATGTAGTGATCTATCAAATGCCAGGTTGGTGGATGGGTGCACCATGGACAATGAAAAAATATATTGATGATGTTTTTACGATTGGCCATGGTTCCCTCTATGCAAGCGATGGACGTAGCCGTTCTGATGCTTCTAAAAAGTATGGTTCAGGTGGCTTGATTCAAGGTAAAAAATACATGTTGTCGTTGACATGGAACGCACCAATGGAAGCGTTCACTGATCCTGACCAATTCTTTCACGGTATGGGTGTAGATGGCGTGTATTTACCTTTTCATAAAGCCAATCAATTCTTGGGTATGGAATCATTACCTACATTTATCGTGAATGATGTAATCAAAATGCCTGATGTCCCAAGCTACATCGAAGCTTATAAAGCCCATTTAGATCAGCTTTTTGCGACTGCCCATTAAGAGAGAAATACTATGTTGACAATTATTGCAGAAATTCAGACACATGCAGGTGCAGAACACCGCCAAGCAGTCTTAGATGCATTCCAAAAAATCATTCCAACTGTATTGGCAGAAGAAGGTTGTCACAGTTATGCCCCATTGATTGATCATCTACCAGCGATTGCGATGCAGACGCAAGATGAAAATAGCATTGTGATGTTAGAACAATGGGAAAGTACCGTTCATCTTGAAGCACATATGCAAACGGCGCATATGCTAAAGCATTTTGAAGCGACCAAAGCTCATGTGGCTAATGTCAAAGTGCGTATTTTGGAAAATGGGATTTAGAACAAAGATTGGTTATTTATCAAATCCTCATAAAATATATGATACTCGGTAATGTCATCTGCAACCTGCGTGATTTCAAGAAGATACTGTTTCTGCGATAAATTTTAATTAATACAAGAAGTGAACAGGTTTTGCAGATGACAATGCCTTTGGTTACTTTGGGCAAAACCAAAGTAACTCCAGCCGAAGGCTAATCTTGAATATGAATGAGAACACAATACGACTCCGTCAAGACAAAGAAAAATATAAGCAAATGATTTTACTGATAATAATACTGCTTCAAATGTCGGCTATATTCTGTTAAATAACATTCTAAGCCCTCTCGACGATCAGCTTTTTGCATTTCTTTAACAGCCAATTGCTCTATTTTGGTTTCCAGTAAATTCAGAATAGCGGCTTGTTCCACTTCAGGTAGTTGGGCTTTTTCTTTCTGCTGTTTTTTAATTTCCAAATAATCTTCTGCCCAATGACGTAATGAATCATGCTCAGAGACTTGGGCGAATAAATCGGTAATCAATAATTCTGGCATGACTTCTTGAGTGGCTAACTCTGCCGACATCAAACCACGGATCGAATAAAACACTTTCTTATAAGTAAAATTATCCGCAGTTTGCATCACTTTCATACCACCTTTTGCCAGTGATAAATAGTGATGATACAAAGCACTGTAATCGATTCGTTCTAGCAATCCATCGCGAAAGGTTTGCCACTCTGGAAAAGCATTAAAATAAACAATATGTGCTCTGACCCATTCCAATACCGTTGGGTTACTTTTTGCCAATAAGCCAAACATTTTGTCGAGATCATAAGAAACGAAATCAAAATCACCGTCCATGATTTCGATTAGATCACGGTACTTTTTATAATCAAAATATTGCTCTTTACTCGGTAAATGAAAACCGCGTACATCATAGTCGCTGTCAGGGCTGGCCATACCCCATAAACGACTACCACTTTCGATATAAAATAATGGAATGTCTTGGCGCTGTTGAAACAGTTTTTCGATTTCGTGATGGATGTTCATGTTAATTTTACTTCTATTTAAAAAAGTGCACTTACGAAAATACACTTTTTATTTAGCTTTTAATAAATTTGCATAACCTTAATAATTCTTAAGCTTACCTAACCTTTAAGATTATTAAGAATCGTATTATCGGGATTCGTCTGTTGATACCCTCCACCATTATCAACTGTACGATCATAAGCGGTATTTCCGTCACCATCTCGCCAATATCCATCAACTTGAGTACCAGATGATGTTGTATACCCTTCTACATGGTGCGGGTTTACAAAATGTGTATTATCTACATTGCTCCCTTCTACAGCTATACCCGAAGAAGGCGGAATATCAGTGGAATCACCAACGATATTAGTAACACCTGCGACCTCTAGAACCCCAACAGATAAAATAGCTGCTCCACCAATGATTGCAACCTCTTTCAGTGCTGATTTAGCTTTATCCATATCTTCATTGATAACAGCCTCAAAAACATCACCAACTTTATTGGCAGTCACAACAACTCCCCCAACCACACCTTTTGCTGTTGTTACAACAGTATTCCCTAATTGAGAAAGTCCTTGATCTCGCATTTGAGGATTATCATCTAATAAACCTTCAGTTGTCTTGCCAACTCCTGCAGATAGATGATTAAGAATTTTACCTGTTTGATGTGTTGATTCTTTAGCCAAAACCCCTACTTGTTTGAGTGATTCTGCACCTGTTATATCTGAAATAACACCACATGCACCGTTAATGGCTTCACCAGTTAATTTAGCAGTGCCTTCCACAATTTCTCCAAATCCTTTAAAGAATTTTGAAATACTCATATTTTATTATCCTCATTAATTTTATAATTTACTAAAGAATTAAAAAATTTAATTCAATTAATATTTTACCCTGCAAATGTTTTTTTATAAATTTTTATATAAGAAAAACCGCAATATACAATTAAATATATTGCGGTTTTTTTGATTTAAACATCAATTAATTATATAGCTTCTTAAAGATCAAATAACTTCCCTGGGTTCATAATCCCATTCGGATCAAATGCCAATTTCAATGCTTTCATATATTCAATTTCTTCAGGCGAACGTGAATATTCCAAATACGGTTTCTTGGTCATTCCCACACCATGTTCGGCAGAGATCGAACCATCATATTTTTTCACAGTCTCAAACACATATTTATTCACCACCTGACACTTCGCAAAGAATTCGTCTTTAGTTAGGTTTTCAGGTTTTAAAATATTTAAGTGCAAGTTACCGTCACCAATATGACCGAACCAGCAGATTTCAAAGTCTGGATAGTTTTGTGAAACGATCGCATCAATTTCTGAGATAAACGCAGGGACATGCGAAATTAACACTGAAATATCATTCTTATAAGGAATATACGGTGCAATCGATTCCGAAATATCTTCACGTAAACGCCATAAGCTCTGTGCTTGTTCTAAGCTTTGACTCATTACGCCATCAATCACCCAACCTTGTTCCATACAATGCTCAAAAATCTGCATTGCTTTGTCCATAATCGGCTCATACGGCGCTTCAAATTCAAGTAATACATAGAATGGGCAAGTTGTTTCAAATGGACGTTGTACATGACCACGATCCAACACTTTTTGCATTGCCACTTCACCAAAGAACTCGAATGCGGTTAAGTCGATTTCTTTTTGGAAAGCATGTAATACAGGCATCACCGCTTCAAAGTCAGGCGTACCCAATACCATGACTTGTAGGTTTTGTGGTTGACGCTCAAGTTTAATCTCAGCCTCTGTCACCAAACCTAATGTGCCTTCTCCACCGATAAACAAATGCTGCAACGCATAACCCGTCGCATTTTTAATCATGCCTTTGTTTAAACGTAAAATGTCACCTTTACCCGTAACAACCGTTAAACCAAGCACCCAGTTACGTGTCATGCCGTATTTGATAACTTTAATACCGCCTGCATTGGTTCCGATATTTCCACCAATTTGACTAGAACCTGTCGATGCAAAATCTACTGGGTAATACATGCCTTGTTGTTCGGCATAATTTTGCAATTGCTCAGTCACCACGCCTGCTTGAACACGAACCATACGATCCGCTGGCAAGAATTCCAAGATTTGATTCATCTTGTCAAAGCTAATCACGATCTCGCCATTGTTCGCTACCGCACCAGCAGATAAACCTGTACGACCACCTGATGGCGTGATTGCCACTTTAAAACGGTTCGCCAGTTTTACAATCTCTTGAACTTGTTCAGTGCTTGATGGAAAAACGATGACTGATGGGTTCGGATCAAAGTGTTTAGTATGATCTCGTCCCCAATTTTCCAAGCTATCGGCATCAGTTTTAATACGGTTTTCACCCACGATTGCCGTTAAGAGGGTCAATAACTCGGGTGTTAAAGCGACTGGAGCATTCATCGTTTTCAGGCCTAGTAAGAAAGAGATATAGGACTTCTGGATGATCCTGAGTGTATTTCAAGGGCTTGAAAACAAAGGATTCAAAACATCCAAAATATAGAAACGCTAGCGAACTATCAAACTGTCTACACAACGAGTTCGAGCTTCGTATTCCTTTATTTTACATGTAAGCAAGCGAGGGATAAAGCACAGGATAAACATCTCGTCATAACAAAATGTGTATATGAACTAAAATTCATTCGAAACTGAAAAAATCTCAACAATTATGCTGAGCTAATTTTAAACGAAATATCTATAACACAAAGCTCTATGCTATGATACCGCAACTAAATTTTGGCCTTTGTAGCGGAGCCGTAATGAGCCAACATCTATCACTACCTAAAGACAAAATCCGTTTCCTTTTGCTTGAAGGTGTGCATCAAAATGCCATCGATACATTAAACGCTGCGGGTTATACCAACATCGATTACCACAAAACTGCGCTTGAAGGCGAAGCTTTGAAAGAAGCGATCAAAGATGCGCACTTTATTGGTATTCGTTCGCGTACTCAATTGACTGAAGAAATCTTTGAAGCAGCGAATAAATTGATTGCGGTTGGTTGTTTCTGTATTGGTACTAACCAAGTTGATTTAAAAGCAGCAATGTCTCGTGGTATTCCTGTTTTCAACGCACCGTATTCGAATACGCGTTCTGTAGCAGAATTGGTTCTTGCTGAAGCAATTTTATTACTTCGTCGTGTACCTGAAAAATCAAAAGATACGCATGCAGGTGGTTGGAACAAATCGGCTGTTGGTTCATACGAAACTCGTGGTAAAACATTAGGTATCGTAGGTTACGGTTCTATCGGCTCTCAACTTTCAGTTTTAGCTGAAAGCTTAGGTATGAAAGTTTGCTATTATGATGCGGTAACTAAATTACCGTTAGGTAATGCACGCCAAGTCGGTTCTTTGGATGAGCTTTTAGAAACTGCTGATGTGGTTTCTTTACACGTTCCTGATGTTCCTTCTACGCGTAACTTCTTCAAGAAAGAACAGTTTGCGAAAATGAAGCCTGGTTCAATCTTCATCAATGCTGCACGTGGTACATGTGTAATTATCGAAGATTTAGCTGATGCGATTAAATCTGGTCACATCGCTGGTGCTGCAGTAGACGTATTCCCGAAAGAGCCAAAAGCAAATGGTGAAGAATTCCAATCTCCACTTCGCGGCTTAGACAACGTGATTTTAACACCGCACGTGGGTGGTTCTACGATGGAAGCGCAAGCAAACATCGGTTTAGAAGTTGCTGAAAAATTCGTTGCGTATTCAGATAAAGGTATGACACTTTCTGCGGTGAACTTCCCAGAAATCGCATTACCACTTTCTGATGGTCAACATCGTTTACTTCACATCCACAAAAACGTTCCTGGTGTATTGTCTAAGATCAATACATTGTTCGCTGAACAAGGAATCAATATCTCTGGTCAATCTTTAATGACTAAAGGTGATATCGGTTACTTGGTAATGGATGTTGATGCTTCTGCATCTCAAGAAGCTTTGGATACTCTACATAATGTAGAAGGTACAATCCGAGTACGTGTATTGTTCTAATTTAGACAATTCACTCAAAAGCCACAGCACTTGCTGTGGCTTTTTTATTGGTGATTGAATTATTATGTGAATATTAAACCAATTGTTCCAATAATAAGTGTCCCAATGCTAAAAACACCTGTGCACGCTCTCCTCCTCTTAATGATCGCCATGTTATGTGTACAAGGTAGCGGTTCTTTAGCCAAAATTTTATTTCAAAGTTTTCCAGTATTGACCGTATCCGCAATGCGCCTATGTTTTGGTGCGATCATTTTGGCAATTATTTTTAAAATTTGGACCATCAATTTTAAAGCTGTTCGTTGGAAAGCCATACTCAGCTACGGTATGGCACTAGCAGGAATGAACGCCCTCTTTTATTTATCACTGGAGCGCTTACCTCTAGGCTTGGCTGTTGCTTTTGAATTTATTGGACCTTTGAGCGTAGCACTTTATCATGCTCGCCAAAAATACGATTTCATTTGGGTGGGATGTGCCATTTTAGGCTTGATTCTACTTTTCCCGCTACAGCAAGCTCAGCAAGGATTGGATCTAGTCGGTGTCTTTTTTGCTGTCAGTGCGGGTGCCTGTTGGGCACTTTATATTATTGCGGGACAGAAGCCTTCTGGCATTTCAGGCAATCATACTGTCTGTCTGGGAATGAGTATCGGCATGCTATGTTTATTACCTTTCGCCATCTTTTCAGGGGCGCTTGACCGTGTCGTTGAATTGCCAAATATCTATTATTTTATTGGACTGGCAATCTTAGCAAGTGCATTGCCCTTTACTTTAGAAATGATCGCTTTAAGAAGCCTAACTCCTTTAAGTTTTGGAACACTCATGAGTCTTGAACCTGCCGTAGCCGCATTATCAGGATTTATTTTTCTGGGTGAGACTTTATTGTGGAATCAATGGCTTGCGCTTGGCACGATTATCATCGCATCGATCGGTTGTACATTTACCACTCAACATGCTCGACAGCAAAAAGTGAATAAATAAAATGAAAGCGTTCCACCACGATGTACCGTCTTCAACTTATAATCAAACCACCTATCTTGTAGGTATTTTTTACTTTGCTTTTGTAGATCTTCCATGAAAAATATCCAGTTGGTCGCGGTGCTGTACATGGTTCTTTCCATGGTGTCTTATCAAATCAGCGCTTCATTTGCCAAACAACTTATTGCAACACTTGATCCACTGACTGTCACGATTCTGCGACTCTGTTTTGCAACGATTTTGGTTGCGATCATGTTCCGCTCATGGAAAGTATTATCTAAGCTAAAGTATTTAAAATGGCGTGATTTATTACTTTATAGTGCATCCTTAGGTTGTATGAATATTTTGTTTTATACATCTTTAGGCAAACTGCCTCAAGGGATTGCTGTAGGCCTAGAATTCATCGGTCCTTTAGGATTAGCATTACTATCAATCAAACAGCGTAGTGATTATATTTGGGTGGTTTTTGCTATCTTAGGAATCGCATTAATGGTTCCTTGGCACGATGCGAACTCGGAAAATTTCTCCTATTTTGGAGCTGCTTGCGCTTTAAGTGCTGGACTCTTTTGGGCCTTATATATTTATTTTGGGCATCGCGTGGTACAGCAAAATATTGGGATGCATGCGCTTACTATTGCGATTGGTTTGTCTGCACTGACCTTATTACCATTCGGACTTTGGAACAACACGCCTGCCTTAATTGATACGCAATATTGGGGCAAAGCCCTAGTGATTGCAGTATTAGCCACTGCCATTCCTTATGCGCTTGATTTGATGGCATTGAAACGCTTAAGCAAACTCAGTTATGGAACACTAACGAGTCTTGCACCTGCTTTAGCAGCATTAGCAGGACTCTTCATACTGCATGAGCAAATTAGTTTGATTCAATGGATCGCTCTTCTTTGTATCATGATCGCATCAATTGGAGTGACCTTACGTGGTGAAAAATCACAACCACAGTAAGATCACTTCTTAAACTTTAAATAGAGAAAAATTAGGCATCTGAACGTTTATATTTTTTATATTCAGCTAGATATTTCTTACCTAGTTTTTCCTTCTCACTATCTGCCAAAATTTTTCCTGCTTGTTGGAAAAACTTATGTTCCTCTTCTTTTAAATGATGATGTACCTTTTCACTTAATTGTTTTGCTGTCGCTAACCAACTTGGATTGCTCATGTCGGTTTCTTCTAATTTTTCTACCAATTCATCCATTTCATGATGTTCAGCCAATGCATGCCGAGTAATATCTAAACCCACATCATCAAACATCAATGGAATATACAAATAACGATCTTCAGCAACTGAGTGGGCATATAATTCATTTTTGAGCAAATCAAAAAGTTCTTTACGCTCATCACTCGATCCACTGGTGGTAATTAATTGATTCGCTAAACTACGTTGTTGTTCATGGCTTTCTCGAAGTGCTTCAAATATATTCATTTTTACCTCTAAGATTGGCGAACAACCACAGTACGAGATAGTAATTATCTTGTTACTGCGGTTTTTGGCTAAACATCCATCTTAGAAAGTGTTGATTTTTTAGACAGCATTATTTAGGTATGTTTTTGTTGTGAAACTTTATCTTTTGGTTCAAACAGTAACTATCATTTGATAACCCAATCGACAAATCAAAATACTCACCAAAATTAAAAACAATATTCTAATAAATCCGCTTCCATATTTTAAAGCAAGGCGTACACCCAACAATGAACCAGCAATATTTGCTAGTGCCATCATTAAACCCAATGCAAATAACACATGACCTGTTGGTATAAAGAAGCTTAATGCCGCAAGATTCGTCATGAAATTGCCAATTTTGGATAGTGCTGAAGCATGCAAGAAATCAACTTGCAAAAAACGAATGAAAAAGAAAATAAAGAAGCTGCCTGTTCCAGGTCCAAAGATTCCATCATAAAAACCAATTGCTAAACTACCGACCGCAGCAAAGATCAACAGTTTAGGAGTAATACGTTGATCCACATGAACTTGCCCAAACTGCTTTTTCATAAAAGTATAAATCGCAATCACGACCAGCATGACCAATACAAAAGGTCTTAGAATATGAGTGGGGATCATGGAGACACAAGCAGCTCCAGCGAAAGAACTTATGAATGCAAAGATGGCTATCACAAGTAAAAGTTTCCAGTTTAATTTGACCCGCCTAGCAAAAGAAAATGCCGCCGATGCAGTACCACAAATTGAAGCAAGCTTATTTGTACCAAATATTGTTGCAGGTGAGGTATTTGGTAGTGCCCCCATTAGGGCAGGGATTTGTATAAGTCCACCGCCACCTACTGCTGCATCAATTGTTCCAGCACAAAAAGCAAAAAAGATTAAACTCAGAATGAGTTCCCACTCCATGAGTTATATCCTTATAAATTCAATAAACGTTTTGGCACTAATCGTTTTTTATCTGTAATTTCAGCTAAGCCCAAACAACGATCACCATTAAACACTAATACTTCCGCTGCCGCTTCGTGATCAATATTACTTTCTTGCCCATTACCAAAATATTTTTCGCGTCCCTCAGGGAGCTGTACACGAGGGAAATGCTCAACGGGTGCATAGACAGGTAGCAATAAAGCATCCCGTTGTTCAAGTGACAAACTTTCCAAATATTCAATGGTATAATTTGGATCAATCTCAAAATGTCCCGTTTGAACACGGTGTAATTTTGTCAAATGTCCGCCACAGCCCAAAGCCTCACCAATATCCTCCCCCAACACACGGATATAAGTTCCTTTTGAACAAGTCACATCCAGAGTTAAGCTATCTTCGGTAAAACTCACTAATCGTAGCTCATAAATCGTAACGGGACGTGCTTCGCGCTCAATCTCAATTCCTTTACGCGCAAGTTCATACAAAGGGCGCCCTTCTCGCTTCAACGCTGAATACATAGGTGGAACTTGCTGAATATCCCCACGGAATTTTGTTAATACCTGCTCAATAGTTTCTTCAGTCAGTTGCGGCACTGCTCGTTGCTGTAAAACTTCACCTTCAACATCACCTGTCACAGTCGTTTCACCCAACTTTACCGTGGTCTGATAACGCTTTGTAGAATCAAGCAAATAATGTGAAAATTTGGTCGCCTCCCCCAAACAAATTGGAAGTAAACCTGTCGCCAATGGGTCTAAAGCACCAGTGTGTCCCGCCTTTTGTGCATTAAACAGATGGCGAACTTTCTGAAGTGCTGAGTTTGAACTCAAACCAAGTGGTTTATTCAATAAAAAAACACCACTTAAATGGCGATAAGAACTTTTTTTCATATACGAAAAATCAAAATCTTAAAAAATCATTTTATCAAAACTATTCATCGGATTTTCAAAAATTAGTCGCTGAAAAAAACAACAAATATGATAGATTTATTTTCGTTTTCGAACCAATAAGCAAATGGATGATGCTTAAATGAATAAAACCAAAACAAATATACTGAAATTTTGTACTATTTTTATCATTTCATTGGTTTTCATGATCATCCTTTATTGGCTATATCCTAAAAGCCAACTCGCCAACAGCAAACCAATTGATCAATCTGTCAACAGTGCTTCTAACTCAAGAAATCAGTCCACTGTCTTAAATCAGAATGATGAAATTTCAAAGCTTAAAAGCTTAAGTCAAAATGATACTGAGATTAATTGTGAGCTGCTATTCGACGCCTCTCAACAATTAATCATTAATGAAAAAACTCGTAATTGCTTTGAATATTTCATTTCTCAGTATGGTGAAAATGAGATCACGACAATTCAAGGACGCTTCCAGTTGTTTGTTACGCAGCATTTTCAAATCGAGCAACAACAACAAATCTTAGAATTATGGTCACGCTATTTAAATTATCGTGAAGCACTGAGTCAACTTCAGCTTCATGAAACTCCACAAGACAACTATCAATATTTCCAAGCTGTTTTTAACGCTATGCAGGATCTAAAGCAAAAGATCTTTTCGAAACGAGAAATCGAGGGATTATTTGGCGCAGAGGATGTTTACCAACAATATACTTTAGATCGAATGCAGATTTTAGAAAACAATACTCTCGATTCGGTAGCAAAGGCTCAACGCTTACAACAACGCTTTGAACAACTTCCCTTAGAATGGCAGGACAATCTAAAGAGCTTAACGCAACTCGAAAATCTTGCTGCTCTCACTCAACAAATTAAAGATAGAAATGGCTCTGCTCAAGAGCTTCGTGAAATGCGTCAAAACCTAGTAGGCGCTGCGGCAACTGAACGTTTAGAAGCGCTTGATCAACAGAGATCAACGTGGAAACAACGTGTGCTGTCCTATCTGAACGCTCGAAAAATGATTGTGGATAGTAATCTCAGCACTGTTGCTAAGGATCAAGCAATTCAAAAACTTAAACAACAGAATTTTCAATCATCTCAAGAACAACAACGCTTACATACGTTTGAAACAATCTATGACCAAGGAGGAGTATTACCATTTAGCCAATAAAAACTAGACATTGAAAATGCTATTCCGCACGGATGCAATGTCTTGTTCATTAAGAACTTTAGACCTTAATCAAAATAAAAATTGAGAGAAATACTATGCCAAAAGTTTTTCGTTACATTGCCACAGCTTTGTTGGCAATCAGCGCAACTACGAGTTATGCATCAAATGCAACTCAAGTTCAACCAAGTTATGTCATATCCAATTATGCAAAGACAAAATATCCCGTGGTTTTTGTGCATGGTGTGGCTGGATTTTCACGCGCAGGAACTGACCCTTTAGGTGTTGATTATTGGCATCAGATCTTGCCTGATTTAGCACGAAATGGAACGAATGTATGGACAACTCGACTGTCACCATTCAATTCTAATGAAATTCGAGGAGAGCAGCTTATACAACAAGTTGAAGATATCCTCGCGATTACAGGACAATCGAAAGTCAATTTAATTGGACACAGCCAAGGTGGACCAACGATCCGATATGTTGCTGGAATTATGCCTAATCAAGTTGCTTCACTGACCAGTATCAGTGGCACACATAAGGGCTCTCCTGTTGCTAGCTTGATCATGAACGTCAATGGGACGGTACTCGGAGATATTGGTTCTGCAATCGTGAACTTTTTCTCAGGTGCTATTACTTGGTCACAAGGACTTGATCCGAAAAGTTATCCCCATGATGCAATGGCAGCAGGACGAAGTATTTCAGTTGAAGGCTCTACAGCATTTAATAATCGTTTTCCAATGGGTGTGCCCACAAGCTCTTGTGGTGAAGGAAATTATCAAGATAAAGGAATTTATATGTATTCCTTTTCAGGTACACAAGCATTAACTAATCTCCTCGACCCTCTTGATCCTTTATTCATTAGTACCAGTCCAATTGTAAATCTTATCGGTGACAACGATGGCATGGTTAGTCGATGTAGTGCAAAATTCGGTCGAACTATCCGTGACAATTTACCGTGGAATCATGCGGATGAAGTCAATCAGGTTTTAGGTCTACGCTCTATATTGTCACCAAATCCTACAGATATATATCGCCAACATGTGAACCGTCTAAAACTACAAGGACTCTAAGTTTTAGGCATAAAAAAATGCGCCTAAAGGCGCATTTTTTTGCTTTACAACAAAGTTAAAATTAACCTTGTTTACGAGCTGGTAACTTTTCACGAATACGTGCAGCTTTACCAGACAACTCGCGTAGGTAGTAAAGTTTAGCACGACGAACGTCACCACGACGTTTCACTTCGATTTTAGCAACGATTGGAGAGTGAGTTTGGAAAACACGCTCAACACCAACACCGCTAGAAATTTTACGAACTGTGAAAGCAGAGTTCAAACCACGATTTTTCTTCGCGATTACAACACCTTCAAATGCTTGAAGACGCTCACGGTCACCCTCTTTTACTTTTACTTGAACGATAACAGTGTCACCAGGAGCAAAAGCAGGGATATCAGTTTTTAACTGTGCATTTTCAACAGCTTGAACTAAAGGATGTTTACCACTCATTGTGGAATCTCCAATATGTGCGGGAGAGAAGAGGTCTCTTACACCGCTGAGGATAGAGGCTAAAGCGCATATCTCTCGTTTAACTTTCCCTTTAAAGCAAAATTGCCCTAAAGAGCCTATTTTTCAACTTAAACTAAGTTTAAGTAGCAACTCGAAGCAATGCTTCTCGTCTGGAACAAAGATAAATCATACTTATGAGCCACATATCTAAAGCATATTTAGATTTGCATTTATCCTTGTGAATTTTTTAACCATTTTATTTGCTGCTTAGTTAATTCTACTTTTTCAACCAACTCTGGTCGTCGATCTAAAGTACGCTGATAACGCTGCAAAAAACGCCATTTTTCGATATTGGCATGATGTCCTGATTTAAGTACCTCAGGCACATCCAACCCTTCAAAATGGTCAGGTTTTGTATATTGCGGACAGTCTAATAAACCATCCACAAAAGAATCTTGGATCGCTGATTGCTCGTCAGACATGACATTCGGCAAACGGCGAATAATACTATCAAGCAACACCATCGCAGGTAGTTCACCACCAGATAATACGTAATCCCCAATTGACCACTCTTGATCAACATAATGCTGGATTAAACGTTCATCTACACCTTCATAACGACCACATAATACAATCAATCCATCATAATCAACGAATTGTTGCACTGCTTGTTCATTTAAGGTTTTGCCTTGCGGTGACATATACACCACTGGCGCTTGAACACAGCCTGCTTGTATTGCAAGTTGTTTAGCATGGGTAATTGCTTTTGCCAAAGGCTCAGCCATCATGACCATACCAGGACCACCACCGAAAGGACGCTCATCCACTCGTTTGTAGTTGCCCTCTGCAAAATCTCTTGGATTTATGCAAGTGACTTGCACAATATCTTTTTTTGTAGCTCTTCCGCTTATGCCATATGCCGTAATTGCTTTAAACATTTCAGGAAATAATGTGATGACTGCAAAAAACATCGCAGACTCCTCTATTCCTGCTGCGTTACAATCCATTGAGGATTAGTAATCTACGCCCCAATTAACGTAAATACGACCAGCTTCAAGATCAACACGTTGTACCACATCTTTATGCCAAGGAATCATTCGTTCTTCAGCATCAATACTGTCAGCAGTCGCTTTGACCACCATGACATCATTGGCACCTGTCTCAAATAATTCAAATATTTGACCAAGATTTACCTCTTGCTCATCATCACCAAGACCTAATACTGTTAAACCTTTAAGATCTGACCAGTAATATTCGTCTACATCAGCTTTAGGAAGCTGAGATTTGGCAATCCAGATATTTGCACCGACTAAGTTTTCTGCACCTGTGCGATCATTCACACCTTTTAATGCAACAACTAAGCCTTTGCCATGAGGTTTCCAACGTTTTACATCTATTGTTTGCCAACCTGCCTTAGTCTCAATGTACCAAGGAAGGTAGTCAAACATATTACTCATAGGTTCAGTATTTGAGTAAACCCAGAGCCACCCATTCAATCCATACGCTGAACGTAACTGTCCAATCTGAATTCGATCTTCGGGAACATTCTGTATTGATGTCATGGGTTATCTACTACCCTTAAGCAGTAGCTGCAGCTTTCTTAGCTTGAGCAGCTAAAGAAGCAACGCGTTCTGAAGGTTGAGCACCTTGAGCAACCCAGTGAGCAAAACGGTCAGCGTCTAAACGAACTTTTTCAGCTTTACCTTGTGCAGTTGGGTTAAAAAAACCAATACGCTCGATGAAACGACCATCACGTGCATTACGGCTATCAGTAACGATGATTTGGTAGAATGGACGTTTTTTTGCACCACCGCGCGCTAAACGAATAACAACCATGAGAACAACCTTATAGTTTTTACGGATTATCCCTGCGTCGACCACCGACAGCATTTCAAACCCCTTTAATAGAGGGCGACATTCTACGTTATATTTGAGGTGAAATAAAGCTTAAATTTGAGTTATCAACAGTTTTGAATTCATTATTGTTTTAAATCAATTAAATCGTTTCAAAGAACTTGAACTGTGTCCAATTCAAGTTCTTATTTACATTACTACCATGTGGTACAAGTATCACTCGATGTTGGGGCATCCTTACCATCATACCAGCATTTTATATTCTGATAATTTAAAGTAATGGCTCCTGTACCCGTTTGGCTCGTACTAGTTTTTGGTGTAGCAGTCAATCTCCATGATTCAGCATTTAAAGCACTTCCTGTCAATGGAGATAGCGCCACATCGTACAGTGCTTGCCCCTGTAAAGGATAACTTGCAGCGATACCTAATTCAGTTGTGGTTGCCCCTGTAACTTTTAAATTAGCAATTTTATAACGCTGTATTTTCGCTGCTATATCTATCAATGTACTTTGCATTTCCACACGTTTCGTTTTCCGCACATGACTCTGATAAGAAGGATATGCGATCGCAGCTAATATGCCAATAATTGCAACAACAATCATAACCTCAATGAGGGTAAATCCTTTGTTGAATTTTACCATGGCTCCTCTCCCGTACCGCATCCTGTATAAGTGACAAGATTAGCAGATTTATTTTTACAGCGAATACCTGTACTGGTCATTAAAAAATTATAGTTTTGTGCATCAGAAGTTATTCCATACAAAACCCAAGAGCGTCCTGAGGCATCAGTGGCTGAAAGTAATTTACCGTTACCTGAGCCTTTGGCTCCTGTAGTAGTAGTAGCAGCATCCTTTAGATCAAAGCTATAAGTTCGAGGCTCAACAACTCCTTGAGTAGATAGATCGAAGCCCTTGTAACTAAAATTACGCGCTTTATGACGTTCTAGCAGCACAGAGATACGTTGCATTTCTTGCTGCATTTGAGCAGCAAGCGCACGTCGAACATAAGCTTGGTATGAAGGGATTGCGATGGCAGCTATAATCGCAATAATTATAAGAACTACCATCAATTCAATCAGGGTGATACCGTCATTTTTTTTCATGTTTCACCTATCGTTCATACCAGCGTTGGGCAATCAACTTAACTCTTGTTGCGTAGGTGGTATTCAAATTATTCGTTGTCAATGTTCCACCGACTAAACGAGTTGTTCCATCTCCTCCACTAGCAATTGCATGATTTTGTATCCCAGGACCATGGTCGTCACTATAATTATTATCAGTACGCGTTGAATATTCAGATGCAGAGCATTGTCCGAAAGGCATACAGAAAACTTGGACTTTACTTACACCCTGTACGCCACCACCACATTCACCAGTTAAACCCAAACGACTAGAGTCATAACTACTCACATATAAATCGTAATCAATAGCTGTTGGTGAGAAAAAAATCTTTTCTTGCTGAATCTTAGTACCACCTACCAACTTATAATACCATCCTGCAGAGCTTGCGTATGGCGCAATTAGAGCTGACATTTGTGTAGCATTTTGTTGAAATCGATTACTCATACTAATTTCATTTAGAGCTAGCACACTATTATTGTTACCAACCGAAGTATCAATAGTATTCATACTACTTGCAGTATATAAATCCGCTCGAGTTACATCTTTATCATAGATTGTATAGATCGCATCATAGTTTCGACCTGAATCATAGGCTGCAAGTGGATGACTTAAGTTACCACTACCAATTGAAATTGCTGCGAACAAATTACCACTCGCCTTATCATCAAAAATCGCAAATGAAGGTGCCGAATAAAAGCGAGGGCTTTTTCCATTTGAGACATGCATATTAAGAATACGAGTTGAACGGGTTGCAAATGCCCCACTAGTATTAGCATTATTATTTAGGTCCACACGGAAAACTTGACCTCCTAAATCACCAAAATAAAGATGATCAACCAATCCATCATTATTACGATCAGCAGTTTTAATTTCACTCGCAACGCTATATTTCATATTGCTATCTTTTAGTGCAATAATGCCTGAATTAGTTAAAGAATTTGTCGTTGCATCAACATTATTACTAGCCCACCACAATAAATCACCAGCATCTTCACCATCAGCACTAAACATATAAACACCAGCACCAATACCGTTAGTTTGGTCATAGGTATCGCTTTCGTAACCGGCATTATTGGCTTTGCTACCGATGCCATTTGTACCTCCAGCATCATAGCCTCCTCCAACAAACATCACTAACTTACGGCTACCTTGCCATTTTACCCATGCTAGTTTTGGTTTAGACCAACTTTCTCCCATATAACTCAGAGGACCTGTAGTTGCAGCGTCAGGATTTATATGGAATTTTAGTCGTGGATCATTCATATTTTTCAGATCAAGCGCATAGTAACTTCGCCCACCCATACGCAAGCCACCATAAACCATCTGTTTGCCGTTTAACATTGCGGAACCAGTAGTGACTTTACCAGTACCAACAGTTAATGTGCCATCAGCTTTTGGCACATACTCTGTGTAGGCAACCCAAGGTGCATCAATACCGTAAAATAAATTAGCCGTTCCACCTGTACTTTGATCTGGTGTTAAAAATGCTTTGCTTTGGCGCTCTACCATTTCATTAGGTACAAAAGCAAAAACCTCCTTACCACCTCCATTACTTGTAGTATAGTCATCCGCTTTTACAACATGTAAAACCCCCTGAACACTACCAAATAAAACATAATCCTCTCGACCACTCGTTACAAATTTCTTTGCTTCTTCGTCATAAGTCATTTTACCTTCGTTTGAAAGTAGTAACGGTGAAGAATGCATAACTGCACCCAACTGACGCAAATCAAGTAACGTCAAAAGGTCAGATCGTTTTGGATCATTAACCGCCCAATTACTACGCTTAACAGGTATTAAGGTCGAACCATTAGTCGCAGCACCAGTTTCGCTATCAATTACACGATTAGTTAATAATTTCCGATTTTCTACCTTACCATCTTCAGAGAGTCCTAAAAGCAATTGTGACTTAACTCCTCCCATACGTGCATATAGCTCACTCCCCCATACAGTTTCATTATCTTTTGCAATATCCGGATTAGAACTCACATTCGGCGCCCAATAATCATGTGTGCCAGTAATCAAACGCCCCAAACTATCTGTAACTGCTTCTTTTTCCTCAGCAGCACCTATCACATCGCTATTTTTACCAACTAAGCGTCCTAAACTGTTTACATGATACTTTTTCATATTTCCTACCCACAAACTGCTTCCTTCAGTAGGAACTCGTAAGGGTGTAGGTTTAAACTGAGCAAAATAGGCATTACTCTGCACTAGAATAGGATTGAGAGGGTCTTGCGGTATAGTTGGTGCTCCTGTAGTCATAAAAGGAATATCAACCTTACCTACATTTTTAATAAATTCGATAATCTTATCAGATAAAGCATTGGGATCCTGCACTGAATAATAACCACCGCCACCATTCAAACCAGAATATGCTGCATATCTTTTATCATTAAGTAACTGCCCATCTTTTTCAGCCGAAGCCAAAATATCTGCATTAATGGTCTGTTGTGTTGTTAATTTAGCGTCATATGGATTCAAATCAGGTTTGCCGAGCGTAAAACTTGAACCATAACTAACCACTACAGATTTTACTGGCATAGCAATTTTAGCTTTACCTGCTAATAATCTTGCAGCTGCGGTATTAACACATTTCCAAGAAAAACCATCACTAGCAGAACCACCATCACCTCCCGAGGTTGGACATTGACCCGTTACGTTTAAAATAGTACTGTCAGTTTCTGCTCTTAAGATAGAGTTAAGCTTTATCCTTGCCTCTCCTGCATCATCCGAATCAGGGATACCTGAAGTGAGGGTAAAAATACCATAACCTGAACATTGGTCTGCTCTCAAATCCGTACCATCTGGATTAGTTAATAAACCATGAGCTGCATCACCATAACCTTTCGCTACAGGTACTTCTTTTTCATCAAAATTTGTTTCTGATATATCTACACCAGCTATAATCCTACTTAATTGATCACGACCATCAATACAGTCTTTGTATGGAGATATCTCACAGATTGCTCCAGTAGTCGGATTATACCAAGCTAATGGTACTGGTCTAGTCACGGTATTAGTACCATCTAATCTTCCAGCTTCAATACGTTTCTGACCATCATGTTTAGGGAAAAAGGACAGACCTATCTTAACTCCAGAGCCTAAATTCTGATCATTAATCACATCTAATGCGCTACGCTTTAGCATTGTGAGTCGGCTATAGCATTTACGTGCATTTCCCGAGGTATTTAATGGACATAAATTCAAAATCCGGTTGGCATTAGCCTCACCATTATTATTGATGTCAGCCACTTTAATTTCACAATACAGTGCCTTATAACTGTAAGATTTTGAATTCCATGAGTAGCTGCGTGTTTCTGTTTCAATATGGTACTTCTGGCTTCCATTTGGACAATCAACACCTTTAAAGTCATCAACAATCGTACTTGGTCCACCTTTCATACCAGAGGGATCACCTGACATAAATGTTGAATTATCCAAATTCAACATCACGCGTGCTTTACCATCCGCAGCATTAGGTGCCTTATAAATTTCTATATCACTAGCATTATTTACACTCACACATAACATTAAGGTTGTTAACATGGAGAGTTTAAATGCTATTATTTTTGCTTTAGTTTTCATAATCTAATCCCTCAACATTAAGTTTTATCAAATGCTTGTGTTAAGTTATATTCTGTAACTTGGGTATTAACAGGCACACCTAAGTCATGCAAACACTCGGATACACTTTTACTCATTCCTGTTGCTGGTGTTACCCCACTAGGAATTACTACCTGATTCATGTGATTTGAAAAACAAGCATTGATATCCTCATCAGAAGCAGAACTCATGCTAGGAACAATCGATGTAGCTATAACTAGAATTTTTTCCGATTCATCAATTTTAGCGGCCTCTGGATCAGTTCCCCTTTGCATATGTTGGAACGCTTGCTCTACCCCAACTAAATTATTACTGTTTACATTCACTTTAATCGAAACTTGGGTCATAACAGCTTTACGACCACTCGTAAAAAAATTAGTACTATTATCTAATTTGCAATATCCATCCAAACCCAATTCAGCATTATTTGGTGATGTTCCAGAAACCCATTGCATAAAACTTGCTCTAGAAATATTATAAAAACTTGTTGCTGCTCCTCTATAACAAAATACCAACTCTTTTCCCTTATTAGCATCAGCTTTAACCAAACCAAACAACCCATCATAGGCGTTATTTCTTTCAATCAGAGTTGGATTCTCAACATTAAAAATTGCCGCATCGGAGTTCTGGAGTAATAGCTGCTGTACTTGACTATTAGTTGCGATATTTAAAGCAGTTAAACTACCTCGTATTGCCAAAGTGCCTACCACGGTTAACACTAGCAATAAAATCAGTACAACAATTAAAGTTGCACCTGTTTGTATACTTCTCATCATTCTCTCTCCCCAAGTGCATTTCTTAATGCTACAGTCTGAGAAACTACTTGACGAATATACTTAGTAGGATCAGCGGATGCTTTAACCTTTACAGTTTGATCAAGAATGGTGAATTCTTGATCAAACTTAACAGCTGATTCATTTCCGACTGATTGAGTTGATCGAACTAACATTCCCAATTGAGCAGACAAAATTCGAGGGCGTGGCGCAGCTAACGCCATATAATCTCTAATAGAAAGATACTGGTGTGTGGTACTTGCGAGTATGCTATCTGTAGCAGCAATATCACTCTGCACACCTAATAGAACCCTAAATTGATCAACACGTTTAATTATAATTTCACCTCCACCACCATAATTCGTAATCGAGGTTGGTGCAGTTGCTGGAATTGTTGCTGGTGTAGCTACACCACCAGGAGTTGCGGCAGGAATCTCCCCATGAAACTCACCTATCGCATAATATCCAGCATCACATGCTAGAGCTAAAGGAGATATCTCATTAGCTGTTTGATTATCATCTTTTCTTAAGAAATAACGTTGTACATAAATTCTTAAATTTTCTGCTGCTGAGAAACGAATTTCATCACCTTCGCAATCAAAGCCCCCTACGTATTGATCATCCGCAGTACTTGTTGTGCCCTTTTTATCAATTGTATATTGAGGTAAATACTGAATAACCAATTGATCACTTCTTAAATCTGTGCCTGCTGTATCCGTCACATTAGATACACCGGTCCACTCATTTCCCGTACCCATTTTTGCTAAACGATCTTCACTTTGAGAGACTAAGGTATCAGCCAAAACTATTGTAATAGGAATTGTTGGTTTTACAGTTGAAGGGCTATCGACTTGGACATCTTCAGAATTTTTTGTTGTTAATACAACACCACCATATAAAGTTCCATCATTAATTTCAGCTTTTGGAGTATTTAAATTACTCATACGAATATCTTTGGTAATGTAATTTAAGCCAAAATTAGCATTATCTTGTAATTCAGCCACTCCTTTTTGCATAGCTGCACTACGTTGACCTGTCACAAATAATAAGACTGCAGCAGCTGTAATAATTAAACCTAAAGTTAGGGAAATCATTAGCTCGATTAGTGTGAAACCTAATTGTTTATGGTTCATTCTAATAGGTCTCCATAATTACACAGGTCGAAGCACTGTTATATGCTGCACCATTTGTACAATCGCCAGTACCCGCTCCATCTGTAGCACTGGTATCCCCCCAAGCTACATAGATGCAATTGCGACCATCATTGTTCCCAGAACAAGTTCGCATATTCATTGTCATCCCCAAACTTGATGCTTTATTTACAACTTGACTCACATCAAAGTCAGCTAAAGCGGATGAAGTACATGTCGCAGTTATACAATTCGTTGCATAGGTTTCTTGATTCGCTGCTGTTTGAATTTGAGTTTTATATGATGCAAGCCCATCTCGATTAGCTCGAATTCTTTCCGCCAAGTCACGAGCAACATTCATTGCCTGTACACGATTAATTGCCTCTGAAGTTGCTTCAACTGCTCTGTATTGCAGAGCAACAAATCCCAAAACTCCAACAGCAAGAATCACTAGAGCGACCAATACTTCTATTAGACCCACACCTTTTTGTTTTGATATATTGTTCATGAGCATGTTCCTTCAACAACTTGCTGAATTGTTCCCATTTTTGAAATACTTACTGTTTTCGAGAGTGAGCCAGATGTTTGGTCACAGATAATAATAGATGTGTCTGTGGTAGCATCTTTAACTAAGCCCGTAGGTAAAAATTTCAATGTTGTTACGGAACCTGTTTTAAGAACTGCCTTTCCACTTGGCATCCAATTTAATGTTGTAAATTCAGTACTAGTAGTATCTTTTTGAGCTACATCTTTATCAGCTATATTGGTTGTATTTAAATTTATTGTAATTTCTTTGCGTTCCATAGCAGCTTTGGCGCGACCTTGGTTTAATACAGCAATTAATTCTTGAGTACTTTTATTAAGATTTTGCTTGACTAAAAGCTGACTCATCGATGGTGCAGCTATCGCTGCGATAATCGCAAAAATAGCTATGGTCACAATCAGCTCGATTAATGTAAACCCTTGATCTATTCGCACTGCCTTGTACCGTTAGTTAGAATTCTATACTTTAAATATTAAACCTATCTCATACAGAACCAATACAAAGTAGATAAGGAACATAAAAAAACGGATGGAGTGCAATCCATCCGTTTCAAGTTCACATTTTCTTAATAAAATTAGGCTTGTATCACCTGAATACGCAACTCTTTTGGTAGGCTAAATGTGATATTTTCTTCTCTCCCTTGCAACTCTTTTGGAGGAGTTGCGCCCCAATCTTGCAAACGCTGAATCACTTGCTTAATTAAGATTTCTGGCGCCGAAGCACCAGCTGTAACTCCAATCTTTGTCTTAGTTTCAAACCATTGCTTTTCGAGTTGATCAGCATTATCCACTAAGTAAGCTGATTTCCCCATGCGCTCAGCCAACTCTCTTAAACGATTTGAATTAGAAGAATTTGGAGAACCGACAACTAAAACGACATCACATTGGGCTGCTAAATCACGAACCGCATCTTGGCGATTTTGAGTTGCATAACAGATATCATCCTTACGCGGTCCCATGATCATCGGATATTTTTTTCTTAGGGCATCAATCACTTTCGCTGTATCGTCGATTGAAAGTGTTGTTTGAGTTACAAATGCAACTTTTTCAGGGTGTTTTACAACTAACGCTTCCACATCATCTTCATCTTCAACGAGATAAATCTCTCCACCTTTAGATTTATCATATTGACCCATCGTGCCTTCGACTTCGGGGTGTCCTTCATGCCCTATTAAAATAGCTTCAGTGCCTTCACGAGCATATTTAGTCACTTCGATATGAACTTTGGTCACCAATGGGCAAGTAGCATCGAATACTTTTAAACCTCGACGTTCTGCTTCTTGTTGTACGGCTTTTGATACACCATGAGCACTAAAGATTACGATTGAATCATCAGGAACTTGATCCAGCTCATCAACAAATACTGCACCTCTTTGACGTAAATCATCGACTACAAATTTATTGTGAACGACCTCATGTCGAACATAAATCGGTGGATTGAAACATTCTAATGCACGATTGACGATCGCTATAGCACGGTCAACACCAGCACAAAAACCTCTTGGATTGGCCAACACGATTTCCATAACAACCTCTCTCATCATTTGAATATTTATGCCAAGCTATTTCGTTTAGCGGCACGCTACACTACAATAGCCAAGATATTTTATCATATCAGGAAAAATATCATGTCGGGTCTATTGTTTGTCGTTTCTGCGGCATCAGGAACAGGCAAAACATCTCTTGTAAAAGCCCTACTCGATCGAGTCAGCAATCTACACGTTTCTGTCTCACATACTACGCGTGGACAACGCCCTGGTGAACTTGATGGTGTTCACTATCATTTTACTGATACTGAAACATTTTTAGAGCAAGTAGAACAAGGTGGTTTTATTGAGTACGCTGAAGTATTTGGTAATTATTACGGCACATCTCAAGCAAAAGTAAAAGAACAATTACAACAAGGTCACGATGTTTTACTCGAAATTGACTGGCAAGGTGCTGAACAAGTTCGTCGCCTTTTCCCTGAATCAAAACAAATTTTTATTCTCCCTCCAACCCAGTATGACCTAAGACAACGTCTTTCAAACCGTGGTACGGATTCAGTCGATGTGATCGAACATCGCCTCAGTTGTGCAGTTGAAGATATGCGCCATTTCGCTAGTTTTGACTATGTCATTATCAATGATGATTTCAACAAAGCTGTGCATGATCTCGAAGCAATTATTACGGCAAATCGTTTAGTCACTCTGCAACAAAGCAGTCGCCATCAAAAGTTGATTGAAAACTTAATTACACTCAATCGCGAATAACTTGAGTCTTGAGCAAAAGCCTTTTATACTATTTAGTCTTTTCAAGTGTAATGTTCAAACGAGACAACTTATGGCACGTGTAACCGTTGAAGATTGTTTAGACCATGTAGATAACCGCTTCGAGTTGGTACTGGTAGCGAGTAAACGTGCACGTCAATTAGCACGTCAAGGCATTGAACCAACTGTTGAGTGGGATAATGACAAGCCGACAGTCGTTGCATTACGTGAAATTGCTATCGGTCATGTAACAAAAGACATCTTAAAACAACGCGAACAAGACTACCAAACATCAAACCTTGATATGGTATTGTCTACAAATTCTTTGAATTTAGAAGGATTTACATTTTAAGTAAATCTGCTCGCATAAAGAAGCCCAATGTGAAGACACTGGGCTTTTTTGTTTATTGAAAATTTGGATTCAAATTGATAAAAGCAATCGGTTTAATTGAAAAAAATTCATATTTTTTCCAATGAACAAATTGACAAGTTTATCAATATGCTTTTCATTAGAAGCTAAGTAATTCAATATCGAAATTTAAGTTATATAGGTGTTTTTTATGCCAGGCGAAGAGGTCAGCCAAGCCAAGCAACAACTCAAAGTCATCATTGAAGCGTATCTCAAAGATAGTGAAATTCAGTGTGTGCTTGCTGCCTGTGATTTTGCCGATTTAGCGCATAGTGGTATCACTCGAAAAAGTGGTGAACCTTATGTACTGCATCCTATAGCAGTAAGTTGCATACTTGCACATATGCGCTTGGATGCCGATACTTTGATGGCAGCCTTATTACATGACGTTATTGAAGATACCGAATTTACCAAAGATGAAATCGGACAAAAATTTGGAATAGTTGTCGCCGAATTAGTCGATGGTGTAACAAAATTAAGCCACTCCAGTGATAAAGAATATAACAAAGCCGCTTCTTTCCGAAAAATTCTGCAAGCAACCTTACAAGATCCTCGTGTCATTATTATTAAATTAGCCGATCGTTATCACAATATGACGACCTTGGATGCTTTACGCCCCGATAAAAGAGCACGTATTGCACAAGAAACTTTTGATATTTTCGTACCGATGGCACGTTTGGTTGGTATGAATGAGATGGCTGATAACTTGGAACATCTCTGTTATCAAAATCTTGATCTTGATATGTTTAACGACGTACAAGCAGCCCTACTTGCAACAAAACCAAAGCGCTGTGAATATCAAACAGTATGGGAACAAAAACTAACTGATTTATTAAAGACATACGACTTAAAAGGCCGTATTAAAAAGAAAAACAATAATATTGAATTGCTACGCCATTTTGTAAAAAATGAAATAGACTTAAATGAATTAAGCCACAGCCATGCCTTTGAAATTATTTTAAACAGCATTGCTGATTGTGATCGCTTCGTCGATGCACTCAAAGAGAACTTCCAAGTTTTACAATACAAAGATCACATCCGACGTCCACTTCCAGGTGGAAACCAATCGTTAATGATCAAATTAAAAGGTGAAAAAACTACACTTTCACTCACCATACAAACCGAACTTATGCGTAAAGCTGCTCGCTTTGGTGTGGTTTTAGGTGAGAACGCGCCTCAAGCTTGTCGTTCAGCCATTCAAGCCTCTATGCAGAACTTGAACACCCTCATTGATGGAGAATGCGCAAAAACTACTTTTAGTGATTTGCTTGATTATTTACATCAAGAAAAAATTTGGGTATATACACCTCACGGGCAGTTACATGAACTACCACAGGGAGCAACTGTTGTAGATTTTGCCTATTCTGCCAGCTTATTTTTAGGCAATCATGCTGTTGGTGCAAAGGTTGATGGCGAAATTCGTCCTTTATCGACACCTTTACACAGTGGACAGGTTGTTGAAATCATTACAGATGTACTCGCCACCCCGAACCCAGATTGGCTGAGTTTCATTAATACGCAAAAAGCTCGACGTGCTCTCCAAAACATACTCCGCGAGCAAGACATCGATGAACAACGTCTTGTTGGTCAACAAGCTCTTAATCGCGCACTAAAACTTTTCCACCGCTCAATAGATGATCTTTCTCAAACGGATTGGATTAATGTATTGGAGTGGCGTCATTTAAGTAGCAAAGATACCTTATTTGAGCAAATTGCAGTGGGCGACTTATTACCTCAACTTGTTGCGAATCATTTATTTGCGCAAGATCATCATACACAACACCAAGCAACATCAGACCGTTTGATCTCAGGCACAGAAGGTGTCGATGTCAAATATGCACACTGTTGTAATCCTGTTCTCGGTGATCCAATTCAAGGGCATTTATCTCGAAGAGGATTAATCGTCCATCGTTCACGCTGTCGTAATTTACTACATGAGCAGCACCTTCATCCTGAAAATATTATGCCCCTACATTGGCAAGCTGAAGAAGTTGATGATGTTCGTTTTAGTGCCTATCTATGCATTCATATGATGATGAATGATGAACAAATTTCTGATCTGATCTACCAGTGCCGAAAAGCTAAAACAGGCGTAGAAATGGTGGAATCACAAGATCATAAAACTTACGTCAATATAGTCGTCAGTAACCGTAATCAGATCGCGCAAATTATCCGTGATTTACGCATGCATTTTGGATTCCCTCGAATAGAACGTCTCAATATGCCAATTGTGCAAACTGAAATTGCCAAAGCATAAAATCTAACACTTATCCTCACTAGCAGATATAAATCATGACAATAATCGACTGCGACTCAGCAGTCGCAGGCAGTTTCGTGGGCGATCTTTTGTGTTAAAGTCACAATGTTTTATGATAAAAACGACATAGGAGAGCTTAATGTCACGTCAAGTAATTCATACTGAACATGCGCCAGCTGCGATCGGAACGTATTCTCAAGCAATTTTAGTCGATAATACGCTTTACCTTTCAGGCCAAATTGGCTTAGACCCTTATAGTATGGAACTTGTGGATGGAATCGAAGCTCAAATTCGTAGAGTATTTGACAACCTAAAAGCTGTATGTACTGCAGCAGGCGGAAGCTTAGCCGATATCGCAAAACTCAATATTTTCCTTACAGATTTATCTCATTTCCAACTTGTGAATCAAATCATGGGCGAATACTTTGCACAACCTTACCCTGCTCGAGCAGCATTGGGGGTTGCTAGCCTTCCCAAAGGTGCATTGGTTGAAATGGATGGCATCGTCATCATCAACCAATAATCTATAAAAATTAAATACTTAATTAATAAATTTCATTTTTAATTGGTAATCAATCTCGAGAGGAATTCCGTGTATAACTCGGATTTCCTCTCAAATGATCTTTTTTTATTCAAATTCTCAATAAGAATATATTCACTATTAGAATGAAATTCATTGACAAACGATAATAATTATCAATAATATCAATTATCGCATTAATATTTGTGGATCACTCCCATGTATGTTTGTTTATGCCGTGGAATCACAGACCAAGATATCAAAGACGCTGTTGCAAATGGCGCTGAAAGCTATCGTGAAATTCGTGATTTACTCGACTTAGGCACTTGTTGTGGTCGCTGTGTTCCTGAAGCTCGTTCAATTATCAATGAAGAACTCGCTGAAATTGCAGCACGTATTTCTGTCGCTGCATAACTCCTTTCAAGTATTTTAATAATAACCTCGCTGTAACTACCAATATTAAAATTAACTCTTTCTTTAACCCTCTCTATGCAAATGAGACTCACATCATCTGCTTTTGATTGTGATTTTCATTTGCCGTTCAATAAATTACTCGCGCCAAATCCATTTGTTGATTAATATAATCTAAATTGCCTTAGCGATTAGGGCATTACTGGATGTTTACGGAGTAAGTGCAATGAAAGGCAATCGTGAAGTCATTAATCAATTGAATCAGGTGCTTTATCACCATTTAACTGCGATCAACCAATATTTTTTACACTCGCGTATGTTCAATGATTGGGGAATTGAAAAATTAGGTTCAGCTGAATACAAAGAATCTATTCGCCAAATGAAACATGCTGATAAGATTATTGAACGCATCTTGTTTCTTGAAGGTTTACCAAATCTGCAACACTTAGGCAAACTTTACATCGGACAGCACACAGAAGAAGTCCTAAATTGCGACATTCGCAAAGTTAAAGAAAATATTGAAGCACTCAAGCAAGCTGTAGAGCTATCAGAAACGCAACAAGACTATGTAACACGTGATTTAGTTCAAGAAATTCTAGAGAAAGAAGAAGAATACTGGGATTGGTTAGATACTCAATTAGATCTTATTGAAAATGTTGGCATTGAAAACTATATTCAAAGCCAACTTTAAAACATATAAAAAAGAGCGACTTAATGTCGCTCTTTTTTATCATTTAGACTATTGATTTAACTCAATAATGTCAGCCAAACTCACATTTTTTTTATACAAACGATTAAGTATGTAAAGGTATTTTTCAGCTTCATTATTTTGCTGATTGTGGACCAATACTTGTGCAAATTTCTTCAAGTTATACGGTGTCGCCTTATTCTTCACCATCTCAGCAAATTCACTTAACTGCGCTTCAGAAAACCTTGTTTTAGGATCTAAGGCTATCCAATCTAAACGCTTCTGAAATTGTGTTAATAATAAAATTCTTGAGCTACCCAATATTTCTTCGGTAGGTTGTTTACCTTTAAAGATAAGGCGACTGTTATCCTGAAACAGTTTGTAATCCCGCCAGATCAACAAAAGAACAATGACACTGATCAACCATACACAACGCACGACATTTTTTTGAATGGTAATACCTTTTAATTGCGGTGTTTGTGCTTGAATAAGCCCCAGCAAGAAACCCATTGGCAACAGAAAATACGCATAACGCTGCGGGAACTCCAACATAGCATGAATCAAAATCGCACAAACCATCATAATCGCGATAATTGAGGTACTATCTTTTGCCGTCTTGTTTAACAATAACAACCATAGAGATAAATATCCAATAATCAAAACACCGAGCGGAATACCATTCCAAACCAAAAGATCAAGGACAATGTTGTGGGCGCTATTAAACCAAACTTGAACAGTATTAAACTCAATACTCTCAACTACAGCAATACTTGTTTGATTCCAGCCATAACCAAACCAAGGACGCTCTGCAATCGCATGCAGAATTTGCATCCACATGCCTAACCTTTCATGTCCTGAACCTGCTCTTTGAATAATAGAAGCTGTATGGGTCACTCCCGTATCTAAATGAGAAGTCATAAACTGCGTTAGATATGGCAGTAAATAGCCCGCAATCACAAAATACAATGCGGTCCATAGAAGCAATTTCGGAAAGTTGAAGCGCGGATTATTTTTATGCTGCTTATAAATCCAATAAAAAAAGAAAAATATACAAACAATCCATGCTGTTCTTGATTGAGTCAATCCAATGGTAAATAGTAATATTAGAGAAGAAGGGATAAGCAACCATAGAGATACTTTTCTTTTCTCATATAGATAAAGCCCACCCATCAATCCCATCACTAAAAAAGTCGATAGATTATTAGGTTGTCCAAAATTAGCATATGGGCGATTTCCTTTTAACCCCATAATTCCATAAAGATAGGATTCTAGATTTAACCACTGAACGACCGCCATAAAGCTACTCAGCAATCCAGCGACTAAAAAAAGCAAACTAAAGCTAATCATAAGCTTTTCACGATTTTCAGCCTGTAGAGATAAGTTATATCCACATAACATCATCAGCCAAAATGCAAGAAGATAGGCAAAACTTAGAAAGGCAACACTAAAATCTAGTATTAATCCAAAACAAAACTGAAGTAGCGGCAATAAAACTATACCCAACATCAATATTTGCGGGCGTGGAATCTTAATTTCTTTTGTTAGAAACAAGATCATTATAGCAAGCGCAGCGCCAAAACTTGCAAGCTCACTTGAGAAAGTTACCCAAGGATATGTATGAAAGGGCGATAGCCAACCGAAGATAAGTAAAATACTGGCGACTATAAGACAGAGGATTTGCATAGTTGAAAATAAAAAAGAGCTTCATGGCATTATACACTGAAGCTCTTTTCTACAAATTAAAATCAGAATCCAAGGATCAAATGATTAATTCCATGGACGCAGATCTACAATTTTTACGACTTCGCCTTTTTCCTTGTTCACTAGAACAGTCATATCAATAGAGTTTGCTTTCAAAGGTATAAAAGCTGTTGCTTGGGGATATTGACTTAGAGTCTTTTGAACTGAGATTTTATCGTTAAATTTATTTAAAGTTTCTAAACTTTGGGCACGCTTTTGAATCTGATTTTTTACTTTATCTAGTGGCACATAACGTTCTGGCTTTTGTGCAACAGAAATACCCCCTAGAACCTCTGCAAACATATCATCATTGCGAATTTGCTTATCTTGAGCAAATTCGACACCTACATACTGAGGTTTAAACCAAGAAGGGTTCTGGTATTGAGGTAATGCCTCCCCTATGTTTTTGTCAACAATTTCATTATTTCGTATTAATTGGAAGCGATCTACGTAATAAGCTAGCCATACTGGTCGCCCCCGTTCGATGCTATATATACCATAACCTAAAGCACTTAACTGCAATATAATAATGATACTTAAATCCATTTTTAAAGTTTTTTTACCTTGCTTATAAACCAATAAACCTAATAACGGCCCAATGATGACATCAATAACTAACATCATTACGCCAATCTCAACTTTTAAGTGCTTGAAATAAAAAGGACATAACCCAATTTTAGTTTCGACCAAGAAATCAAAGCAAAGTTATGTCCATTGAAGAATTTATCATTTTTGTCTATTTAATCATAGAAGAACTTTACCTCATTGTTGTTGATCGACCGCTTAGAACTCGTGGCTTTCCACCTGCTGTGACTGATGTGGAAATCATCACTATGCAAATTGTGGGGGAATTTCTTAGTCTAGACACGGACAAAAGCATTTGGATGTATT
>NZ_JBPKBJ010000015.1:0-57444 GCF_051390655.1 Acinetobacter sp. P1(2025) | reverse complement strand
ATATCGTCTATGATTTTTAGGGGTTCGATCTGCAACCAAAGTGCCTTCTTCATCCCAACGCCTTAATGTTTGAATGGAAACACCTAATGTTTTAGCTGCAACGCTAATGCTTACATATTTACTCATGTTGTATATAATAGTATAGAAATAAGTAGATTTCAATTAGCAGTTACAAACCCTAGCCCAATTATCTCTATGGGTATTTAATTGTAGAACTTGTATATCCATTATTAATTATTCCGCAAATCACCATAAGGTCATATTATACCAACAACTAACCAAAAAATACGGAACATTCAATAAACAAAATAGGCATATTCAATTAATCTTCAATAATGTTTCCTTAACTTTTCAATGGTTTTAATAATGTTTAATGTATAATGTAAAACACTTGTGATAATCAACTTTCGATATTATTCAACCTACCAACGGAACCAATAATGGATATTAAAATCAAACGTCTTAATGACAATGCAATCATCCCTAAGTATGCACATGAAAGTGATGCGGGATTAGATGTAACTGCAACATCTAAAAGCTATGATGATGCGGGTAACATTAGCTACGGAACAGGTCTAGCTCTTTCAATCCCTGCGGGTTATGCAGCATTTTTAATGCCTCGTTCAAGCATTAGCAAAAAAAACCTAGCATTGGCCAACAGCATTGGTTTGATTGATAGCGGTTATCGTGGTGAGGTTTTCTTTAAGTTTAAACCTGTGGCATCAATTTCACCTAAAAATGAAGGTGATGCTGTTGAATACATCTACAACGAAAATGAATATGAAGTCGGGGAGCGTATTGGCCAAATCCTGATTTTACCAATTCCAAAAATTAACTTTGTAGAAGTTGATGATCTTGATAGCTCGGATCGTGGCGAAGGTGGATTCGGTTCAACAGGCAAGTAGAACCTTAGACCATAAAAAAAGGCATATCGAAATATGCCTTTTTTTATACCCGCTTTAGCTTGCTGCTACTTGGGGCTTAGAGAGTGATGTTTTTTGATCAAGGACTGAACTATAAAGAGCTAACGCTTCATCAATATCAATCACATAATCATCCATTAACTTATCCACTAATGCATCAGTAAACCACTTATACAACTGCAATATAGACATTGTTTGGTTGTATAAATCTAGCGACTTGCGCTCAATTAAGCTTACTTGTGCTGTGCTTAAACCCTTTTGATCTAAAAGAACCGAATAGTTGATTTTTGCATCCTGATAAAAACCAACCTCACCAATCATCACTCTAAGAAGCTGACTGACCTTTTCAATATCATTATGCGCCCCTGCCGTTACTCCGACAGAACTATAATAGATTTCTTCATTCGCCATACCGCCGTAAAGTTGGGTAATTTCCGCTTCATATTCGCTTAGAGTATTAAGCTTTAGTTCCTTTTCTTTACTCAATACAAAACCAAGCGCATTGTATTTTGAGATAGATTCAGTCGAGATTTTAATAACATCAATCAACTCTTTAACCTTACTCAAATCATGTCCCGCTTGAGTAAGCGCATGATGAAGCTTCATTATAAAATGCCCCGCTTCATGTCGTGCGATCAACTTACGATGCTCGTAAAGATTTTCTGTTGTTTTACGATCTGCCAAACCAACAGTCACACGTTCAAATGCACGGAATAAAATAGAATTACTAACCAATGTATTTTCTTTGATCGCAATCAAGCTTGCCCGACTTAAGGTATTTTCCAACAAAGCGGGGCTTAAACCACTTGAGATAGAAGCGAGTTTAGATACATCCAAATCATGCTCTGTGGTGTTTTCATCCATTCTAGAAAGCAATCGAGAAATAATCTCTTTGCGTTCCTCAAAGTTTGGAAGTCGGAAGTTGATCTTCAACTGAAAGCGTCTAGACATTGCCTCATCCACTTTCATTTTGCTTTCATCCAAGTTGGAAGCAATGATCCAAATAATTTCACTTTTCGATGTGTTTACACCATCCAACAACGATAAGAGTGTATTGTTCGTTTCACGTTCCCATTTTTCAACACGACCACCTACCCGATCTTGTAACAGGTTTTCAGCTTCATCAAGGAAGATAATTGAGCGATCATGCTTTTCAGCTTCTTTAACAAGCTGTCTTAATGTTTTCGGCCCACCACCCACGTAACCTGTTTCCAATCCCGAACCTGACGCATAAATCAAAGGAATATTTAGGCTTTTAGCCAAACAGCGTGTGATCTTGGTCTTACCAACCCCTGCGGGGCCTGTAAGCATGACGTTAAAATTTTTCTTTACGTTATAACGCTGATACACATCTTGAAGTACGACCATTTCCTCAAGTTGGTTCAATTCAGACTTAATATCTTCCATACCAACCAAGTCATCCAAGTGATCTGTAATATCCTTTGGATGAACGATATTAAAGCTTGATCTAGTTTGGTTACGGAAAAAGATAAATCCGTAAAGCATCATCCCCATAAACATAAGGTTAAATAGAAATGATCCAATACCACCACCACCACGCTGAACATTAGGATTATCAATCTTTGTAAACGATTGTTCAGGCTTACCTTTAAGCTCAAGTAATTTAGGAACCAAGTCATAGCTAGGAACAAATTTAATATCAAGTTTTGTTTTTGGCTGTTCTTTGATGTATGTACCAATCACATTTTGATTAAATAACTCAAATTCCTCAATGCTAACCGACTTATACACATCAACTGTCGTTGCACCCTTATACTTCACCAAAATATCTTTGTTTGATGAATAACTCGGGGAAACAACAACAATCTTCTCAACCTTATCAAGATTCTCATCACGCAAAGAGAAAACAGATTTAACGACTTTTATTTTGTATATAGAATCACTAGCAGCTACTTTTGCAGTTTCCGAATAATTAAGCCATGAGGTATAAGCAATACCGCCGAATGAAATGATAAATCCCATGATCAGGATGCGTAGAGAATATTTGCTCTTGAATAATAAAAAGCCTAGCTTTCTAAGAAACTCTTTAATTTTATCCATTAGTTATAATCCTCAATCCGCTTCATCAAACCTAAACTTTCTGCTATCGCTACAAACCGTGAGTTCTCACGAACACTCAACGGCACATAATCAAATAAGTCTTTTTTCGCTTCAATTGCCTTGATGCACTGATCAACTGTTCTAGAATCCTGTGGGATTAGTTTTAATACCTGTGGAATCGTTTTAATAGCCAAATCATAAAGTTCTCGGCTCTGATACTGCTTAGGAATACTGAAAATCGCATGTGGATTCTGCAAGACAGCTTCACGACACAACACCTCGTTAATACTGTAGTCGGGCAAGTATTTAATTGCTTCACCATTCTGTTTAATAGCCACACTAGGGATCGTGTCATCACGATAGGGCTGCGGAACATGGCGCAATGCCAAACCATTATTAGCAACCGCCACATGATACATTTCATCTGTTTGCGTGATTTTAGGTGCAAACTGCAATGCCATACCATCAATCGCAACCGCTTTTAAGCATAGGACACGATCTCTAAACTCAACAGGCACACCACCTAGTAAAAGAGGGTTAGCCATAACCAATTTATACGCAAGATTGGCGTTAAAGATACTTTCAGGAACGTGATAAAGATGCTCATACCGAGCGATAAAATCAGCTAATTTAAACATCAATTCGTATGTAATTTTTTCAGTAGGAACAGCACTAAGAATTGATGAATCCTTTTTGATTGCCTCTAAGATTAAATGCTCATCCCATTCATCAGCAACCAACAAGCTAATAAGTTGCTTCGCCTCATCTTGCTTACATTGCTGTAAAGCACTATAGACGTAATGGTACGCAACCAAATCTTTTGGAAAGCCAACAAGTTCACGATAATTCTTAGCGAATGCTTTATCACAGCTTTCTTTATCACGCCATTTTTCAGGCAAACAATCCAATGAGAAAGAACTAGATTGAATCGCAATATCACACAACTCACGGTCAATCAGACCATCATCTAAGGCTCTTAAGATATATGGGTTTACCCCACATAAATACTCAATAAAGGCTCTATCAGCAGTTAGCACTTGTGGTAGATACACAACATTGTGATAGTTAATTTCGATAAATTTTATGCAGATATTTTTTGTTTTCAGCACATCATCAAAGAACTTCAATATAGGGGTCTTAATATTACTGTTCACCCATGCACTTCTTTCCGATGGGATTTCAGCCAACAGAGATGGGCTAATTTGACATGCAGCTAAACACGCAAAATTATCCTGACGAAACAACGGTAATTTTCTAAAGTTTTCAACATTCTTCACAATGGCATTTATTACAACATTATGAGTTATAAGTAATTCAGGCAAATTCTCAAGGCTTATAGAACTTTCTTCCAATTTTGAAATTATTTCATTCTCATAAGAAAACAACTCATTTATAAAATTCTCTAACCGATTCTGCATATTCTAATAAACCCATTTCTCTAAGAATAACCTATACCATTTATTTTAATCTCTTTATAATTAAATTAATATTTATTTATTTAAGATATTTGAGTTATTTAATGAAAAAGATATTGTTATGGGCTATCAATATAGGATTGGGGTATGCTGCGTCCTTATTGATTATAAAATATTTCTTAGGTTTAGATATTCAGTCATCATTATATTTAATACTTTTTCTTTGCGCTTGGAACACTTACGGCATATATATAGGCTCTAAATATGGCTATGAGGGGTTCTTTGCCTCTTGGTACGCACCATTCATTGCATTTGATATAAGAATCTGCGCTGCCCTTTTAGCTATTCTAAGCGTATTTGGAAGCCTTGTAATCAATAAGTCGGTAGCTTGGGATTTATCTTGGGCTATTGTTCCTCTTATGCCATTAGGACTTGTGCTACTCACTGTACTACCCTTTTTTAAAGGAACGCCGTACTTAAGATCAATCGCACTCTTATCAACTTTAGAGCTTTATTTAGTCCTAGCCCTTATTGTCTTTATCTTTAAGATCGAAAGCCCTGAACACGCTTTGTTTGAACCAAAATCGGCTGTACATTTAGCATTACTCGTATTCAACACCATTGCGATAACACTAATTACCGTGATAAATATTTTTGCCTTAAGAGGGTATGAGTTTTATCAAAAAATGAGTACCAATCAGGATTTAACAAGCAAATTAACACATAAAAGAAAACTGCAAATTGCGGTGCATGAAGCGGGACATGCAATTACTTACGCTTATTTCAATCCTACACCCGAACAACTAAATATATACCTCTATGAAAAAGCAATGAATATAAATAAGGATTCTTACGGCCTTGTCATTGGAAAAATCCCAAATCTAAAAACAAAAGATTTTCAAGAGTGGGAAATGCTTATGACTATTGCGGGAAATCGTAGTGAAATCTTAGTTTACGGACAACACATACAAGGCTCTGCATCCGATTTTGATAAATGGCAATCACTAGCTACAAACTTTTTACTTCAACATGAAATCGCATACACAGAGCAACCTAGCAGCCCTGCACAAATGCAAACAAACAAAATTCTAGAATCCAAGCTTTTCGAGCGACACACCAAAATTATCGACACCTTTCTAAAGAAAAATAAAAGCATTCTTATGGCGATAGCCAAGCAAGCAATGGTCTTTCATAGCCTAGAAAGCCACCACTTAAAAAAGCATTTTAGTAAGGTGGTTATAACCAATAAATTCCCAACCCAAGCGTCAAAAAGTTTTTTCAAATAAAAAAAATGCCTACTTTAAGTAGGCATTCTTTTAGGCTTCTTCTTCCCACTTTATTCTATTTTCCGAATCAAATTCAATAATATTATCGGAAACCAACCGTGCAATAACTTGATTGAGAGTATTGTCCTGAATACCCCCCGAAACAACAAAATGGTTCTTCAAAAAAGCCTCAAGCTTTACTTTATTTTTAGGCTTCGCTGTTTGTATTTTGGACTTTATCTCAACATAAGAAACGGAAACTCCCCTCTTTGACTTAAAGGAATCAACTTTAGGAGTATCGCCATTACCACTACCAACCTTTCGAGGTTCTTCACTTAGAATCAAATCCGAGCTTTTTTCCCGATCAACGTAAGTAGGCTCAATATTTAATTGCCCTAGTTGGTTTAGATGTTCCGAAGGAATGGTAATTTCAGGTTCGACTTCAACAGGAATAGGCTTGGAAGTAGGCTTAATATCAGTAATCGAAGGTGATAAGCCTGAACAGTTATTCATAATCAATGTGGCAAGCTGTAATTGCTGATCCTTACTAAACTGCACCTTGATGAACTCAAATAACTTAAAAACAGATTCAGACATTTTAAACTCCAACCATGCAATTAAATACAAAGCATGGTTTTACAACAATTCAGATAAAATCAGACAACAGCAGTTCTAAGCTTAAGGTTTTTTACGAAAGGAACCGCAAAAAAGGCATGTTGCACCAACCAAAAGATAAAGAATAAAACAAAGACACCAATATTCGTATAAAGCTTATCTATGTCATAACCAAAATGGTTGAGTACCCGATCTGAAACAAATGCCAAATCCAACATAAACAAGATAAATAAAATTAGAAACCCGATCTGATAAAGTGACAATTTCACAGAGCTATTTTTTGATACCGAGCGAAATACAGCCAAGAAAGCAACAACAGGTAAAAATACAAATACAGATGCAATTGAGGTTTTAACAATATTTTGAGAAAAAGCAGTTTCAGGGGTTTTGCTAAATATCATGCAAACAATGATCTCTAGTAAAAACAAAAAGATCATCCAATATTTTTTTAAAAAAATCATAACCCATCACCTTTTTTCTTTTTACGTTTTGGCAAAATAGAAATAGAAAAGCCTTTGTTATCAAACCAAAATATAAACACCCAAAGAGCAACACCAAAAATCAAACTAAAAACAAAAACCTGAACCCATAACGTAAAGGTGAATCTATGTTTTTCAGCATAAAAAGCTTTTTGATCTTTCTCATCAGTAACAGGAATACCCTGAACAATACAACTACTTAGCAATTGCGAAGCATCATCAGGAATTGATGAAAACAAGAAATGATAGTCGGGGTTCCATAACCCAATATTTGCCGAATGATTTTGAGCTTCAATATCTAAATATCGCTGCGTAGCTGCACTCTGATCAAAAATCCAAGCATAACCTGTCATTAAGAGGGTTTCATTTAGATTAATTCCGTTGCTATATACCTCACCGCTAATACAACGATCCCCAATCTTATTCTTAGTCACGACAGAAACATTGCGTCCAAGAAAAATATTCTCACCTACAATTTTTGCCTGATCATAAACACTTTGATTTGGAAAAGGTGTAAGCAATGAGCGCAAATTAACTTGTACTGTTTGCTTCCCTGTATCTACAGCTATTCGACCACCATCACCAACCTCAACAACCTTTCCTGAAAAATCAGCAAAAGAGGCTGTGGTAAGAAGCATAGCCAAAATCGGTACGAAAGATTTAATGATCTTCATAAACTCGTAAGCCAAGAGTTAATATTTAATTATTTATTCTATAAAATTTCCAAAAATAAAACATTATTTTTTTAAAAACATTTCAATAAAATTAATTAAAAAATGAATAAAAAAAATGAGGATCATTAATCCTCATTTAAAATAAATTAAAATAAATTAAAATTTATTTCCCCGATTTAAGTTTATCAAGGATACTTTGAGCCAATGTTTTAGCATCAACATCTTGGACGAACTGCATAGCATCCTCGCCCTTTTCCGCTAATTCATCCAAAATCAACCACACTAACGGCGTAGCTAATTTTGCGTCAAGCCAATAAGACAAAGCTAATGCATGTTCATCACTCAATTCAACATCGTAACTCAAACCAATAGCCTTACGTGGAGTTCGGTGACGAGAGTTATGCGTGTTATCTTTGCCTTTAACAACATTATTCAAATTTAACTCTTGCATCAAGCTTTCCCCTCTAAGGTAATTTTACGGAAAGACGACATTGCCTCTTGTCGAGAAAGACCAAAAGAAGCAGCAGCCCGAACATAACCGTTAATATCCAAATAACCATTACGGACTAATAACTCCGCAACCTCTTTGGAATCAGAGTTTTTCATCAAATAGGATAAAGCATCACCAACGTATGTGCGCCACGTAAAATCCAATTTAGATGAAGCAACTTCCAACCCACCTTTTTCACCCAAAACACGCTTAGATTCATTTGCTGAACGGAATGCATCAAGTAGATCAAGGCGTTTTTCATTAACATCACGCCCATCTAGAGAAATAAAACCACTCCAACTAACTTTCGCTCTTTCGATCATACGAATCACCTAAAACACTAATACTTTTAAGAATTATATAATATATACCACGTGAACGCAAATAAAAACTCGCTTTAGAGCCATTTCGCAATCTTGCTATAATGATTTTTTAAAAATAAAATAAATTGCATTAGAAGATTGGTTGATAAACAGTTATGAAGCATCAAAAGGGAAGTGCAATCATTGCAATAATATTGCTTTTTATTATTGTCTTAACTGTTTACCTGATTATGTACAAAATTAAGCACCCTAAAAACACCACAAGAAATGAGTACCAATCAGGGCAACAAAGTACACCGAGCAACAATCAACAACCCAATAACCAACAGCCCAACAATACAGCAGCAGATAACACACCTGTGATCCTTGAAGATGGTGAAATAATTAACCCTTTTTATCTCGGCCCAAATAATCTTCAAGGTATTCGTACAGAAAGAGAAGCTGCCAAAAACCAAGATACAGCTACTAGCAATAGCCCTACCCCTGATAGCGATCAGAATGCTATCAGCTACCACCAAGAAATAATTTTGCCAAATGGAAAACCGATCCCACTACAAAGCGGGTTAATCGGGGATATTCCTCAAAAATATAATAACGGTAGTATAAATATCAACATTAATAACAGTATGAGTAAATCAAACATTATCGTTTACTTGTATCACATGCGCCCACTCAACACCCCACCAAGTCAAAATGTAGAGGAATTATCGGCGGGAGCTTTGGTAAATTCAGGTGGGGATTTTAATTTTACAAACATGGAATCAGGGTTCTACCGTTTAAAATGGTATGTTCTATCAAACAAGAAATCCTACCAAAATAATGTTTTCTCGATTTATAAAGATAATAAATACAGCTATGACAGGGAATTTAGATTTAAGGAAACACCTGATAGTGACAAAGTAAGAGCAATGCAAATCAAAAATGATTTTCTAAAATAAAATAAAGCGAACATTGTTCGCTTTATTAATTTGTAGGCAAGGATTCTTAAGATTCCTTATTATTGGTCACATACCCAATCGCATCACTTAAAGCCAAACGTAGTAAGGACACAAATTCCGCTTTAGCTTTTTCCCCAAGCTTACCAATTAAGAACTCTCGATAATCACACCAATTTTTCAATGAGCGATCTAGGTAAACATTATAGATTTTTTGCTCACCCTCATTAATCACATAGACATGGTTAGCCAATCGACTTTCAAAGCTTTCAGAGCGATAAACCGCAATATTCACAGATGGGTTATTCGCACGTATTTCATTGTATATAGCTACCATATCTGCTTCATTCGGGACTGCTACAGTTTTAACACCTGTCGCTGAATGAATGGCATTTGCTGAAAGAAAGTCCGTTGCAATAAAAACCCACTTATCAGCTTCATCAATCTTGCTGCCGAATAATTTAAAGTTAGATAAACCACCGCCCGAAGATATATACAACTCATCATAGCACTTGTTGTTGTATGTACTTTTCACGGTATATGTTTCATTTGAATTTTCATTATCCGCATACTTGATCAGAATATCCCCTCTTTTCAAATAAAGCGGATTCTCATAAACATCCAATACCTCAATATTCTGATCCACGATGCGAACACCCTGTAAATCTTCATCAGTAATACCACTAAATAATTTAGCGTATGAGCAAAGGGTATCTTCCAAGACTTGCGAGTTCTCAAAAAGAATAGCTAAATTCGTTGTACGCTGTTCGCTGTCCATTCGCTCTAGATCAGAAAGGCTTACAGCACGACTTTTAGGCTTTGGGTTTGCTTCTTTTTCAGGAACAGAAGCTACCTGAACATCCTGTTTTGGTTGCTCAATCTCTTGCTCTTGAATTGGCTGTTCAATTTTTTGCTCTTGGATTGGCTGTGTGACAGGAGCAACGTCATCCTGAACATCAGGATCAACAACCCCACCTCTATCTTTAATAAAGTCTTTGATGCGACCAAGTTCATTTACAAAACCTTTTTCGCTTAAAGCTTTTTTTCTCGATTCCTTTAAAATTTCTTCTTGGCTTTTAGCAACTGTTTCAGGAGCATTATCAATCACAAAATCAGCAACTTTCAGCGTTGATTCCACAAACAAAGCATTGTGTGTAACCGAATCATACGCATACAAAGCAAGATGGCCCAAGTGATCAAATATATGATACATACCCTGCCAATACTCACGACTTTTATTGTTATTATCATCAGCCAATGGGATTGGTAAAAGCTCACCAAAAACAAGCTTAATGTTTGATGCATTAAAGACTGAATTAGCAAACTTCTCTTTAAAATACTCAATAGCTTCTGTTTTGATGTTCATTTTACGCACCCTTAAATCTCATTTAATATATAATATATACTATATACCACACCAAAGCAATAAAATATCTAAACTATCTTTATGATGCACATATAAAAAAACGGCTAAAAAGCCGTTTATAAAACACCATGATATTACAAAATTTCTTCTTTCCGATAAAGAACCATGTGATATACAAAGATAATAAAGCTAATGATCATCCCAACCAAGTAAATGTACGTCCACTTCTCAACATCATTCACATACGGATCATACTGCGAAAGCTCGGATTTTATAGAAGATGACTTATATATACTGTACATCACATCATCATCAAAGAATCCACTAAATGTTTGATCTTGCTCTATCATTAAATTTACAGCTTTAGCATCAGCATCAAGCGTTTCTTGATTAGTCGGAGTTGGCGCATCCAAATATTGTTGCAAACTTACTTGAGCATCCATGTATGCTTTTTCAGATTCACTTGATCTATTTTGTGCAATCAAGCTGTATGCTCGTTCATAATCAGCAGAGTAAATTGCCTCTTTGATATTCGATGAAGGTAAATAGCTATCTTCTAACTTTTGGATATAAGGGTAAAAACTAGAGATTGCTAGATAAGATAAAATCAGCACCACACCAAGAGCAAAGAGCCACATTTTTTCAAGCTGCGATATGTAGTTGGTAATAAAAACAAAGCAATAAAACAAGGCAATAATCAAAGTACCAACGATAAATACCGAGCTAAAAATATGAGTAAAATCAAAAAAGTAACTAACAACAATATTAGAATCAGCCCCGCTTGGGTCGTGTGCAAGGAACACAGGAAAAATGGCAACACTTGGCAATCTAAAAAGTTCAAACATAAATAGGAAAAAGATACCAAAGAACAATGTAGCTAATCTCAACCGATTAAACATTTGATCCGATAGAAAAGCCTTAAAGAAATTGAACTTACTCATATTAAAAAATAAATATTAGCTAATTATAAGATTAATATTAATCCAATATACATATTTTACAATACAAATTCATTTTAATTACATATAATAATTGTTTTATAAAACATTACGGCAAAGACGTAGTATATGATTGAGTTACTATTCCTATTATTTGATTACTTTTGCGTTTTTGGCTTCCTGTATTTTTTGTACAGCTTTGCCATAAAGCCATCTTTATCAGACAAAAGCTTTAGTGTATGGGTTGCTCTATCTCTTGCGATATTCTCTCTGCTAATATTAAAAATATCTAACTATCATGGAGTTACGCAACTATATTTCTTTGCCGACATGGTGATCATCTTTATATTTTGCGTAAAGATGTTTATGAGCAGTTTCAAACAAGACAAAGACCTGTCCTTTATTTCCTCAAAATCAAAGAATTTACAAAAGCTATCCACTGATAATTTTTTTAAATTAATTATTATTCTTTTAAAGCAGTACGGTTTTCAATCAATTAAGACATTAAATATTAAATCAGAAAGTACACTTAATCGCTTTGATAACTACCTACTCGCCCACCGAGAGGGATTGTTATACGAAATTAGGATTATCCCCTTTATTTCAAAAGTAACACAAAAGGATATAGATCAAATTGCAGATGCCTTTCGTGATTCAGCATCAAGTGCTGATATACGAGTTGTTTTCTGCACAGCAAAACCACAACCTGAAACAGCAACTTACATCAAAAATTCAGGAATTGATTTCAAATTTTTCGATCAAAATAAAATAATTGAGCTTATTTCCGTTGTCATACCAAGTGGCGAAAAAGGTGGATTCGCCAACTTCATTGCCGACAATATTGATAAAGTTGTAATGATATTAAGTGCTTTTAAAAACAGAATTGCGCCCAATAGACCTGTATCAACCATCGAAGTTGAAGCAAAAGCATTTAATGATCTAGATTCTTACGACACCACAACACCAACAACCAAACAAGAGGTAGAGCAAACCCCTACCACTAATCAATTGGAGTTAATTAAGGATATACCCGATCAAAAAGAAGATAAGTCAGGGGATGAAACTGAAACCAAGTCAGATGATGAAACTAAGTCGGGGGATGAAACTGAAACCAAGTCAGATGATGAAACTAAGTCGGGGGATGAAACTGAAACCAAGTCAGATGATGAAACTAAGTCAGATGATAAAGCTAAGTTAGATGATCTCTCAACAGAGGACACAAACTCACATGAAGTTGCAGATGATAAAATAAATGGCCAAGCTGTAAATGACTTTGACGATGATGAAGATGACACATCATTCTTAGATGATTATGTTCAAACAGCCAACAATTCTGACGATATGGATCAAGATGGCGGGGCAAGCATCAATACAGCAGACTTACTTAGCGAGTTAGATTCTTTGCCTGATGTATCAACTAAACCCGAAGATCAGGACAGCAGCAGTACCGAAGATGACATTCAAGCGGAATTGGATGCACAGAACCAAGTAACAATACCTGTTGAGGAAGCTGTAGAGCCTAAATCAGTTATTGAACCCGAAGATCAGCACAGCAGCAGCACTCAAGATGACATTCAAGCGGAATTGGATGCACAGAACCAAGTAACAATACCTGTTGAGGGAGCCGTAGAGCCTGAATTGGTTATTGAACCCGAAGATCAGCACAGCAGCAGCACTCAAGATGACATTCAAGCGGAATTGGATGCACAGAACCAAGTAACAATATCTGTTGAGGGAGCCGTAGAGCCTGAATTGGTTGTTGAACTCGAAGATCAGAACAGCAGCAGTACCGAAGATGACATTCAAGCGGAATTGGATGCACAGAACCAAGTAACAATACCTGTTGAGGAAGCTGTAGAGCCTAAATCAGTTATTGAACCCGAAGATCAGCACAGCAGCAGCACTCAAGATGACATTCAAGCGGAATTGGATGCACAGAACCAAGTAACAATACCTGTTGAGGGAGCCGTAGAGCCTGAATTGGTTATTGAACCCGAAGATCAGCACAGCAGCAGCACTCAAGATGACATTCAAGCGGAATTGGATGCACAGAACCAAGTAACAATACCTGTTGAGGGAGCCGTAGAGCCTGAATTGGTTATTGAACCCGAAGATCAGCACAGCAGCAGCACTCAAGATGACATTCAAGCGGAATTGGATGCACAGAACCAAGTAACGATACCTGTTGAGGAAGTTGTCGAGCCTGAATTGGTTATTGAACCCAAAGATCAGCACAGCAGCAGTACCGAAGATGACATTCAAGCGGAATTGGATGCACAGAACCAAGTAACGATACCTGTTGAGGAAGCTGTAGAGCCTGAATCTGCTACAGATAAGGATAAGTTTTTAGATGATTATGGCCAAGAAATCCAATCAGATATTGAAAAATTAATTCAAAATGATGTGACAACCCAAAACCTAAAAAAGTCTAAGAAACCCAAGAAACAAGAACATCAAAACTCACAAAGACTGAATGATGCAACTCAACTGTTCTCAAGTCGGTTAAGCCCAAGAAAAAAATTAAAATAAAAAAAAGGAAGCCTTATCGCTTCCTTTTTTTATTCATACTCTTTTCCGCTTTTTTTGAGATTTATTAACAACCTCTTGTTTTGCAGTTGGCTTTGGGATCGGGGCATCTTCTATGATGCCAAGTTTTTTTTGTTGCGCTAACTTTTTCTGTTCCTCATCCTTAAGCATTTGCTTTTCTAGCATACGTCTAGCAATTAAATGATCTTTCTCTAAACCCGCATAATTATTAATTAAGAAGTTATATAACCCTGTAGCCAAGACCGTAGCGTATGCTGTAATAATAAAAACAGTATTATCCCCTGCACTAGAGAAGCCATCAAATATTTTAAAAACAATACCTGAATACGCCAACCCCGAACCAAATCCATATAATCGTGAGTAATATCGCCCTAGATCATCCGTGCTAAAAAATGATTTAGCATGTAGCGACAAAACAATAAATACGCCCAAACCAATCATCCACCACAATATGAATGAAACGGACATTATCTCTGCTTTCTGCAATACAACGGCTATGGGTAAACTTACAGCAAAAGCTATGACAGCAGTTAGAAGTCTTTTTTTTGCAAAAAATGAAAGAAACTTATCCATAATAATAAACATTAAAAAAACATTTCAAAAAAGTATATCACAAAATAACAAATATCATTTTTATATTAAAACTGTTTTCAATCGAGGGATAACATTAAACAATTTCAAAATATGATATATTAACAGTTATTTATATTTTACTTTTGGATGCAAAGATGGGCGAAATTAAAAATCCTTACACGGTTTTAGGCATACCAAACTTTTCAGACTATGACGTTATTGAGGATGCCTATCAAAAGCAAATGGCTGCTTTTGATAACATTGTAAAAATAAGCAATAAACAATCAGAGAAGCTAACAGAGTTAATGGATGCTTACGACTTCCTGATTGACACCTTTAGAAAGGAAGAATTAGACAATAAATTAAAAGAAGAAAATAATCATCAAATAATGGTAAACACCCAAACACCTGACATTGAAGAAATATACGATGCTCCACAGGAAGAAAAAGTTGAGCCAAGCAAAGAAAAGAATATTGTATTAGAAAAAACCAATACAGGATTACGCCCATTCACAATGCTGATCTTAGCTGTAGTCACGCTATTTGCCGTGACATACATTTACAGCACATTGTTCGGGGATAAGCCCAAAGAGCAAGTAAAGGTCGAACAACCAAAACCTGTTGAGGCCCCGAAAGAGCCACAGCAAAACCCGATATTAGAACCCAATGTTAATGCCATGAAAGATGTGGTGAGATACCCAAGCCCAACCGCATTTAACGACCAACAAATGATCTACGACCCAAATGGGAATGTCTTTCCAACCGAAGCAACAGTGATCTCATCACTACCCTACAATGGTGATGGAACCCACACTATCGCTTTAAACAACCCAAGAGATACTGCTATCTTTGGTCGTGTTGTCGATCAGTATTCAGTCGGCATCCCTGTCGCTGTTTTACGACATTTTTACATACCGCCAAATCAAACACTTTATCTTTTTAATATCCCTGCGGGTAAAATTCAGATTCAGATTCTAACACTTAACAACCCAACCGCTTATGTTTCACCAACTTTCAATCTATCTCTTGGTGGAACAGAAACAACAAATCAAGTGGCTAATTGGGACTACCCTATTCAAGCATCTGAACTATTCTAAGACAAAAAAAAGACACATGCCTAAGCATTGGCATGTGTCTATAACTACGTGATATGTTTAAATATATAATCAATCTTTTCTAGACTTATCTTAAACATATTGGTTAATTTCTTTGATCCAAAAATAAAAGCAGCAAGAAATAAGAATAGAATTATCGCAAAAATAGAGAACCCGAAACTTAGTCCAACAAATAGTAAACACCACAAAAATATTGCTGCAAAAACCCCCGCAAGGACAATTGCCAAATAATAAATTGATCCAAATAAGTTTGAGTAAAAAGTGATTTTTTTCTCAATATAACCCTTTGACTGACCAACCCGACTTACCGTTGATGGAATATCCTTTAGCATCAAATCCCTTTCTAAGCTTGATGCTTTTTCTTTAACGAATAATGCTTCACTATCAACTCTTTTACTTAAGTCGGAGTATAAAGTTTGTAAGTTATTAACTGCACCCAACGCATTTTTGCATAGCAAATAAAATTTATATGCCTGTTTATCCGATTTAGCATCAGTATTAATAATAGAGGTAAAACACTCCATTGAATGTTCAGCTTCCTTATCAAAACCCTGAAATTGCTGAACCTCGCCTCTTAGCCTTGCACTCAATTTAAATAATAAATCCTTGAGTTCTTGCAGACTTGAGAAAGCTGAAATTTGATTAGCATGTTCCCAAACATGATCTTTATCAAAAAACTTAGTAACCACATCAACATTAGATAAAGCTATTTGCTTTTGTATTAACAGTTCATTGAACTTGGAGTTGTAATCGACTAACTTTTCGCTAGAACCATTAAACCGATCACCCAAAAAGGCTAACTTAAATAGCGTGTCTAATTCGGATTTATGATTAACAAAATATTGATCCAAAAAACGGTAGCTTTGGTTATCTTTGTTCAAAACATAATTTTTTTGTCGTTCAGCTAAATCACTAACAACCTTATTTCCACGCATATTAGTCACCAAAAATAAGACCTATCAAACACTAACTACTTAACATTAATCATGTTTTGTATTTTTTGAATATTATCATTCAACAGATTAAATGTATATTGCATACTATTTAGTGCATTTTCAATATCACTTTCATTTGTAGATAATGATGTATTTCCTTTCAACTCGGAATTATCAATATCCCTTTCTCTTTGGGAAATAATAATCGCCTGTTGCTTTTTAAGACCGATCCTTAATTCCAATGAAGGGATTAATATAAATGAAAAATTATCAATACTATCAAGTATCATATTATAACTTTCAAGAGATAATCCTGTCGAAACTATGGTTTGCTGCTGTAGCAAATATAACTTTCGGGCATTCATTAAAGTCCGATCCAAGTATTCACCCGCTTCTTTCTTTTCATCACCCTGAAACTGACCAACAATTTCTCTACGAACATCATCCTCAATAGATATTTTTCTATCAAGTTTTGTGTTCGCATCTTTAAGGGCAATCAGCAATTCAGAGATTTCAGAAATACGATCATTTGTCTGAAATTTAAAAAGCTTAAAGTCGGCCATACCTGCTTTAATTTCATCTAAATAACTTTGATACTGCTTGGCTTGATAATTAGCACCCATAATCTTAAAAAAGAAACCCTCTTTAAGAATAAACCTGCCTCGCTCCATCAATGAAGTTAATCGCTCAAGATGATGTTGGTAAGCCTTACCAAACTGCATCAGCAACAATCTAGATACTACCGAATCCACCTGATTGATTTCAGACAGGTAAATTTGATCAATTAGTTGCTTGTATCTTGTCACCATTAATGCAAACCCAAACAGGACTTAAGCCATAAGTACATCATTATTAACAATCACGGAATCAAAATCACCCTTATCATAAACTTTAAATAATTCCGCAACCACACTAAGGCGATAATCAATTAAGCAAATAACTTCATGCGTAGTCGCATTTACAACCTCAAAGCAACCAATAGATTCAACACATACTACATCAAGCCCCATTTTTTGAAGCAGAACCTCTGTAGCAAGAACCTTAGCTTGTTGCCCTCTGCCGACATAAGATTTCAAAGAAAAACTTTCCATCAACTCTGCGAAGTAATCCTCAACAGGCTTCCGCATGTATTTTTTATCATTTCGCTTAAGTTGCTTATATTCAGGATCAAAACGAAGTTGAGCCATAGGAAACTCCATATATTTATTTTGCATGAATAAAATATACCACACATGAGAAATATATACCACAACATACAAAATAAATATTTTGGGTTATTCGTTGTTTATTAAAAATTATTTAAGAGGTTATCAACCTGTGATTCAATAGCATTGTACTCGGTAGTCTTATTAGCCTTTACGAAAGACATAACTTTCTTTAATGAAACGGCGGTACTAGGAATCTTAAGCAAACAAGCTGAAAGGTAGTTCTTATAAAAGTAAGACATACCAAAAGCAAAATTAGAGGAATTTCTTGCAGCCACAACCATATTTTCACATGCAGCCAAGATGGAAATCGCAAAACAGAACTCGGCATTATTTAGTCGGGCGGTAGTTCCATCTTTATTAATAACAGAAATATTTTTCTGCCTATTCTGAATGTGCAAAATAGAGTTCTGATAAAACTGCCAATCCTCATTAACCTTGTTTTGAGTAGCCCCTATGCTCAACAAGACACACATCACCCCCATGTCCTGAACAAAAGACAATTGCTCTATAGTGGTGGTTTCTTGTCTAAGACCGTAATTAACAAGCCCTTGATGGTACTGTATTTCAAATCCTTTAAGATTGGCTATCTCACTATCAGATAGCGCAATCTTGGATAGGTTAAATCCCTTATTCAGCATGTTAAGATTTCTCTTTTATGTGTTTTCCACGCTCAAGTGATGTTTCAGAACGCCCCATATTGCGCCATAGGTTTTCCACTTTTTGAGCATTTGGATTGTCATAAGACTTTGCTTTTTCCATCCATTCATTTGCTTTGGTTAAATCTTTTGCATAACCATAGCCACCAACATAATAAGCATTTGCCAACATCAGCATTGCATCACTATCCTCTAACGCAATTGATTTATTTAAATACTCACGTGCTTTCTCATTATCTTTTTCAAAGCCATATTGACCTTGAGCGTAATATTCAACAACTTTGTTAATTGCGGGAGTATATTCATTATCGGCTGCAAACAAAGCAAGGCGTTTAGCCTCACCCTGATTTGGTGGTGTAAGCATATTTAAAGCATAAGCAGACGACAAATTAAATGCTGCCATTGGGTTGCCTTGAATAGCACCCATAGAAAGGTATTTTTTGGCTTTAACCAAGTCTTTCGGAATGACCTCGCCTTTCAGGTAAAGCATACCCAAGTTATTTTGAGCATTAGAGTAACCGTGATCAGCAGACTTGGTAAATAGATCAACAGCCTTAGCAGTATCAGCCTTGACGTTATAGCCCATTAGGTAAAGATACGCTAAAGAGTATTCAGCTTCGGGCCAACCCAATTTTGCTGATTTTTCCAAATACTCAAGTCCTTTGTCCTCATTGGTTTTAACCATATATCCATTTTGGTATGCCATGCTTAAGACATATAGAGCTTGAGGGTTATCGTTGTTAGCTGCTCGTTGAATCAAGGCAAAGGTTTTCTTCGCATTTGCAGTATCTTCTTCTGTATCTAAACCATCTTGTAGAAGATAAAGTAAAGCTAGTCGGTTGATTGCTGTTTCATCATTTGCATCAGCACCTTTCTGATAATACTGCTCTGCTTTTTTAATGTCAGGTGTAATGCCCTTACCTGTAGAATACATATCGCCTAGTGCAACCATAGCGGGCGCATAACCCTTTTCGGCTGACTTGCTATACATATCCAATGCGAGTTTGTTTTCTTCGGGCTGTGTACGATCAATCATAGCCAAGTTGCCTAAGTTAAAATAAGCAATTTCATCATCTTTGGCTGCTGCCTGATCAAAGAAGCGTTTGGCTCCCTCATAATCCTTATTTTTAATCTTAATTAGACCTAGAGCATTTAGTGCATCTACCGATCCAAGTTTTACTGCCTCTTGGTAATAATATTGAGCTTTCTTTAGGTCTGTTTTGCGACTACCACCCTCGTCATACATTGAACCCATTTGATAAAGCCCAAGCGCATTCGTTGTTTTTTTTGCCTCTTGTTGTTCTTGACTGTTCAACACATCAATAGTGATTGGATCATTATCTTTTGCGCTTGTTGTGTTGCTAGAAACTTGAGAGCTTAAAGGTGAGCATCCGATCAAACCAAAAAGACAAACCGTGATTAAAGATTTCTTGAACATGAGGATCATTACGTTAAAGTTAATTAAATATATAATACAATATTTAATTAATATTTTTCACTTTAATATTGTTATTGAAATATAATAAAAATAATATTAGGAGTATCTAATGATTAAGAAGATATATTTAATTCCATTAATATTTGCATTAAGTAATATTGCAAAAGCTAACGATATACCTGTTGGTAGTTTATTTACTCCAATAATCGACATTAACCCAAGTGAATACAATGGAACCACACCCAAAGACATTCATGTAAAATTGCTCATAAACACCAATGGGTTAATAGAACACATCTATTATCCTGAAAACATGCCGACAGAACTCATTAAGCGAGTAGATTCAACGGTAAAGACTGCACGGTTCACACCATACTACCGTGATGGCCAAGCTGTAAAAAGCATTGTTCCGTTCACAATTAAATTTCAACTCACAGACAACAGCGAAGAAGAAACACCGCAAGATCAATAAGATCAATCCGATTAAATCAACTAAAGGTTAATTATGCGTAAATTTATATTCATAGCACTTCCACTTATTGCTTTCAGCTTTCACACGGCGAATGCGAATGAAGCCCCAAGCCCTGAAACGAATAAAAATTTAGAGCTTCTAACCCAAGATGGTGATATTGAAGGGTACGACAATTACAAAGTCTTTTTAGATAAATCCTCTGTAAAGAAAGTAAAAAACAAAGTGTTATTTAACATGGTCGTTCAAGGTTTAGATGTGGATCGTGATAAGACGTATGAAACCAACAACACTACATCTAACGAAGATACTTTCGACATAAGTAACAACACAATGGTTGTAATCAACGATATTGATTGCAGTACCAAGAAGATCACGCCGTTAAAGTATCTCACTCGGGATATGAGAACAGGCGAAAGAACCGAAGTGAAGGCGCAAGAAAGCGATTATTCTGCCCCTAAAACAGAGGAAGATATTAAGTTTGTGGATAAGATACATCAGCTAGTTTGCAAGTAAAGAAACCATGTAAAAAGCCACTTTGAAAGTGGCTTTTTTTGAATCAAGAATTATATTTATGCCGATTCTAGCGCAAGGGATAAGTCGGTATTTACCCCATAGGTTTTTTGACGCAACATAATCTTTTCAGCCCACCGTTTATGCGTGGTCACTTCTAACATTGATCCATTGCTATTGAATACGCTTTTTGCCGAATCATCCAAGATATTTTTTGCATCAACATAGTCTTGGAATGTAACCTTATACGCACTCATAACAGTCGGGATTTGGGTAGGATGAATTACGGTCTTTGTAAGTAACCCATGATCTATATCCTGTAAGATTTCTTGGTGAAGCAAATCGTAATTAGAAAAATGCTCACAAACAGGCGCACTCAAATCAAAACCATACGGCGCAAACTGACCAACCAATTGAGGAATCAACGTACCGACAGGTGTTTGATAGATCGTTTTATCTTTAGGTCGGCGTAGATTCAAGCTAGACAAAAGATCATTACCACCGATGCGTAAACAGATTGGGCGATCCATTGATTCTTGTAGGGCAAATCGCATATCACGCTGATAGAACGCATCAAAATACTCGAAAGTTTCTAAAGTCGGCATAAAGTGTAAATCATCAGGCAAAATCCCCGCCCAATTATGCATGTTATCCAAGTTAAACTTAGGCAATACGAAACCGACAAAAGTATCGTTAAGCTGCCAATTCAGTATTTTTTCAGCAACATCAATATTACGAGGGCGAATAAACAAAGAAACGGAAGGCGTTTTAATATTTTTCGCTTTAATCCGCATCAACAGGATTTTCAAGTTATCCAATGCATAAGCTAAGTCTTTATCACTTACAGCATCTTCCAAACAAACAACCATTGTTTGCGGAATTAAGGCAACAAATGGGTCAGCAGTCAAAATACCGAACATTTTATCAACGGACAAAGTAGCGGGCATATACATTGTGGCCCCTAACTCTAGTGCAAACTTAATAGATTTTTTCATAACAGCACCTTTTTTATAATTTAAACAGACTTAATGACTGTGACAGCGTGGTAATTACCTAATAAGTTACCCACAACATCAACAGGAACATTGTTCTTTTGCGCTAAATGGCGCAATAACAGTGTGTTCTTATCATCAGGCTCTCTTAATAGAATCCGATCAGGAACACGGCGTAAAACCGCACGTGTGGCTTCTGCGATACTTGGTTTAATTCGGTTGATATTATCAATCTGATATTCACTTTGAATAAATGCAACCACATCATCAGATTTTACTTTTTGGATTGCCCGATCTGCATCAGACCACACGCACTTATCGGACGTTGGTTGCTGATTCATTTGATTGGTTAAATCCTCAATAAACTTTTGGCTAATATCATGCTCTTGTAGGTGTGAGTATTCGACACAACCATGAAGATCACCATTCTTAGCATGTTCATCAATAATACTTCGTGAGATCAAGCCCGAAACAACACTACCCAAAATCCCCGAGGGGATTAACCAATCATCACGACTAGATGCCAACCATGCACCACCCGCAAGATCAGACAAGGTAACAAGCTTAGGGATACTCATTCCATGTTCAAAAAAGACAGGCATACCTTTCAGACTAGAAGTAAGCTCTCTTGAGATTGCCCCTTTACCTGTCCAACCATCAACAAAGACAATATTTTCTAAATCATTTGGATGGTTCAACATAATATGATTTAAAGCAGCTTGATCAATCCCTTTATCTCGGACAATGCTAATCCCATAATGGAAGCAAGCACGATGCTTGGAAATATGGTTTTTTAGCAACACGCCTAGAGGCACACCCGCCCGAACCAAACTCACAAGAATAATTGGTTTTTCAGGATTTAAACGATCCAACAAGGCATTACCCAAAAGCTGTGTTTCCAAAGCCATTCGGGAGCCAAAATGCTCAAGGGCATAATTAAAGTTTTCCCAATGATTTTCAGTCGGTGGGTTTTCCAAGCTAATCATTTCTGAATAATGCTTTTTGCCTGATTGAATCAATTTCTCTTTATCTTCAACATTCGTATGAGCGATATTAAGTTTACGCAATAAGAATGAAACATCATTCGGCTGATAAGAACCACTAAAGCCTAAATTACTCATTTCCGTAATACCCCTTTTCGCTATAAAACTGTTGAACACCGTGATTAGACTGATTGGCCAATTGACTAGCTTTAGGAAAACCAAACCAATCACAATTCTGCAAGAAATCGAAATCCGATAAACTGTCACCAAACCCAATACACGGCGTTAAAGGGTTTTGCTTTTGCATTAAATACAAAACTGCATTTTTCTTACTGATCACATTAGGGATGATTGCAAGATTATTGCCATTGGTATGCACATAGAACAAATCTCTTAAACTTGATGGGATGTGCTGTATCAATGAGGTTAAGAACAACGGCGTAGGCGAGTTTTGCTTCACCACGTAGTACAAAGACATATCATTTTCTTGCACCACCCATGAGCGAATTTCACCATATTGGGAAGCTGCTGCACTGATCACCTGTTCCAAATCAAGCATGTGCTGTTTATACGGCTCTAATAGGTCTTTTTGCTGCTTAAGCCAATACTGATCCACTTCACCATTAGGCAATAAAACCGTACCACCATGCGAACAAACAGCCCCATATTTAAAATCAATCTGAACTCGACTTAGAGCTTCTACCGATCTTGCTGTTACAGGAATCAATCGGGTACTTTTAGCCAACCAATCAACAAAGAATTGTTGTTTTGGGTGCATATAAGCCAAAGGACTAAGATGCTTATCTAAACTCGCCACACGGTCAGTATCTTGAGGTGTGCGTCTGCGGTGAGTTTGGAATAAGGTGTCATCCAAATCCACATAGGAAATAGGCTCTTTATACGAGGCACTAATGATTTCAAGATTTGGGATAGCCTTAAGCGAATCATCAACCTGATCAACATCAGTTTCGACAATCAGAATTAAGCGATCATACGCATCAGGATTGACGTTATAGGCATAATTACGCATTCCCATACCATAATTATCAGCAAACTCTAACTTATGCTGAATGCACTCACCCACTTGAATTGGTGAGCGTGTAGTAGAGCTAAAGACAACATTTGCGCCTTGCTTTTCCAAGTTTTCAGCAATTAAAAAAGGAATCCAAAGATATTCACCCGAGCCTAAGACATGGATACGTTCACCTTTGAATTTCGGCTTTAAGTTTACCCATGCTTGAGGCAATGAGAATGTAGGAACACGCCCCCAATCTTGAGGTGCTGTAATCTCAACACTCCCCGCTTCAACGCCGTTCACATTCGGCATATCAATAGCTTCATGGTCTTTATGCGTCCACGACCAATAACCTGAAAGCAACGAATGATTTTCCCAACGAACCCGATCAAAAGTCGGGGTTTCATCCGACCAATCCACAAGCGTTACCGTAATCACTTGCTCGATGTGATCCATACCGCCCTGAACAAGCGATTGATACAGGTTGCAAAAGGTTTTACCTGTTGTGACTTCATCATCAATCAACACAAGAACTTTGGTATTTTTCAGGTGTTCTTGGATTTTTGAATCGTTAGAACCATGAACGACTTGATCTTGAGCATGAGAGTGTTCTTCTAGGAACTCGCAAAATACAGGCACATTATTGTCTTTGTGGCGTGTAGTGGTCACAAACAAGGTATTGAGATCATGTTTTTTGACAAATTCGCTATACACCCCTGAACCCAAGCCTATTGCGGTTTCTGCCATAGCAACAAAGGTAATTGGTGAATCCACATTAGCCAAGTGATCTAACTTTTCAGCTAAATCAATATAGCTTTGACGCATCGTACTTGGTGCAACAGGAATATGCTTACCTAGCACTTTAGAAACGAATAAAAATGCACGTTTTGGATTGATACGCTCTGCGACAGCCAACAAGTGATTAAATTTATTTGAGGCATGATCTTCTTGGAAAAACGACAATTCCAAGTATCCACGCTTAAGCGGAAAGCCCATTTTCACATTTAAATCTTTCATATTATTTAACTCGCATACTGCTAGTGGTAGGACGCACTTTCACGCTTTCAATTTCAGAATATTCAACATCAGCAAGCCCCAATTTATGAGCAATCAAGTTATTAAACAGGCTAAAACCCAAGTGATGCGTGAATACATAGCCACCCGAAGGGCGAGAATTTACTTCCAATGGAAGCCAAACATCATCACTATGTTGAATAAATTGAATATTGATCAATCCATCTAAATTCAAATCTTTAACGATCAGTTTTGCAGTCTGCACAAGCTGCTCTACTTTTGGTCTTTGGATCAATTGAGTTGAATCCCCTTTGATACGTTGGATCGCATCAAGATACTCACCTTTATCGCAAATAATATCCAATGAGCATTCAGCACCTTTAATGTGAGGCATAAGGACATATTCAGGTTTTGTCACATACTCCGAATACGCTTTAATAAAGTTTTCGGTAGATGCAACATACTGTTCAGATAATTGCTTAAACATCGAAGCATCATCATCAAGCACAAAAAAACCACTCGCATAAATACCTGTAGATGGTTTAACGCAAAACTTAGGTGATCCATCTTGTGCTACATACGAGCAATTTAGGTCAGCATCAGCCATTTTTTCTTTTAATTCTTCCACACTATTAAACAAATAAGTCGGGATGAATGGCAATCCAACTTGTTCACAATATTGAGCAAACAGATATTTATTGTTAATTTGGTCTTTAGTGTCTAAACCATAAGTTCCTGTAATGAGCGTCACGCCTATACGTTCAAAATTGGATCGCATACCCTCAAAAACAGAGGTGTTTTTACCGACAAATAAAATATCCATTTTACCTTGTTCGCAATAACCCAAAATATAATTGGTATAATCATGTAGATTATAACCATATTCTTTAAAGTCGATATAATTACAAAAAACATCAGGAAGATTGTCGCTAAAAATTGGGTTTTCTTTAGTATAACTAAATGCGTGAATCGAAATACGATCCCCAAAAGTTGAGTTCAATAAACTCTCAATTAAATCAAACTGACAGGAAAAACAATCTGCAATGCTCACTTGTAACTTAGACATTACCACTCCAATTTGGGTATTAATTATTTAATGTTTCAATAACGATTAATATAGCATATATACCACACCAAGACAAATAAAATAAAAACGTAATCTTATATTTTATAAAATATTTTTATTAAATTGATTTTGAAGTAGAAACGAAAAAAGATGCAATTTATGCACCTTTTTTCAACCTAGAGCAAGATTACAGAATAACTTGCTTGATGAATGGAATCATCTCTTGTAGATGCTTCCCATTGGTAGGCTCACCCGAAGCAACCATTTTCCATTCAGAATTATGGCGGTAGAATTTACTAATCACCAATGCGGTGTAGTCACCTTTAGCAGAAAGGTCATAACGAGCCAACTCACTACCTGTTTGCGTATCTACCACTCGACAGAATGCGTTTTCCACATTCGCAAAGGTTTGGCCACGAAAACTTGAGATCGTAAAGACAATGCTTTCAATATTGGCGGGAACAGATGACAAATCAACTTTGATCACCTCGTCATCACCATCACCCTCACCTGTTAGGTTATCACCCGAATGAGCGATACTTCCATCACGACTTCTTAACTGACCGAAATACACCTGATCCACAACATTTTTACTTGCATCAAAAAGGATTGCAGACAAATCTAAATCAATGCTTCCACCACCACCACCAAAAAGACCACCAAGAAAGCCACCTTTTTTAGCAACATCCCACCCTGCGCCAAACATAACAGTCTTTAATGCAGAACCATCATTTTTAGACAATGAAATCCGTTGTCCTTTTGCTAAACTAACTGCCATTTCTACTACCCTCGATTGCTATTATTTAAACCTAAAGCAGCTACCAACCATGTAAGGTAGCTTTTACTATTACGAGAACAAACTACAACCGTTCCCTTACCACGAAACTTAAGAACCATACCCTCGCCCGATGTAACACTTCCAAGTAATCCACCTAGAAAGCCACCGTTGCTAGTTGGTAAGCCAATCGTGTAACTAAGCGTATTCGTCCAAGCCACACAATGACCATTATCCACGATATATTCACCACCACTTTGAGTAGTATCTATATCCAACTCCATTAAAGTACCTGATCCACTAATACATAGATCGCCATACCCGCCTGTTTCCATGACAACAAAACCGCCTGTGTCACCAAAGATCGCACCACCCAAATTGGTTTGCACTTTAGCCTTTACTTGCACGGTTTCTGTCGCTGCCAAAAATGAACCATCACTCAAGATATATTGATGTGCCTGATCCACTTTTAGAACTTTCATATCCCCTGAAATTGGGGAAAGTAAACACTCACCATCACCATTGGCTGCTTTGATTTCCTGTTGAAACAAACTCTCGCCTGTGGTGAATTTACGCATAAACGATTGGAATAAACCGCCACGCAACTGACCACCAATGACAAGATTAGGCTCCATTGTCACCATTGCATCAGATTCACAAAAAATCTTCTCACCTCTTTTAAGTCGGGCAAGCAAGAATGGTTCAGGCGAACCGACTAACTGAAATTCAGCCATAACTAATACCTACCGTAAAATGCCTTTTTGTTTTGCCTCTTTGAGCCATTGAGGAAACTCGTTAAGAAGCATGTCGTAAAGCTGTTCTTCACTAATCTGCTCTAGGCGATCTAATGAAAAGAAATTGCAATTATCAATAACACGGCCCTGCATGGTGTCTAGCTTTTCCAAAATACCGTAATTCCGACCACCAATGCCGACAAACTGCCAAAATATCGGATAACTCGCTGCTTCTGTAATGATCTTAGAAATACGCTTATTGTCATGTACGCCACCATCACTAATAAAGATGACATACGTTGGAATATTTCGAGATTGTGAGCTATAGAAATCCAAAACATCACGGATCACGGCGTATTCATTATTAACCTCTGCACCGACACGCCAATTACGCCATGCACCCGATCTACCACTACCAACAATGGTATCGACATTCCGCAAAGACACATCATCCAAGCGGAACGGTTTATCACCAAAAGCCCAAGATTCCATTTCGCCGTTATCATCAAAACTTAACGCCAATGGAATGACACGATCCACAATTTTCTGAACATCACCACTTGCATATTGATTATACATAGAGCCTGAACGATCCAAGACCAAACAAACCCGAGCCTGAACCCCTAAAAGATTATTCTTTTCGAGAGAAATCAAACTTTTCTTCGTCAAATCAACCAAACGAGGTTTTTCAAGAGAAACACGATTTACGATTTGTTCTTTCTTAAGACTAATAGCATTTACTTGAGGCTGTGGTGCTTGTTGTGGTGCTTCTTGAGCGACTTCCGCACCAAAGTACACAACCAATGCGTCCAACCCACCATTAAAGCCCTGACCATTCACACCTAACCGCCAAACAGCATCTTTCACATAAACATCAACAAGCATTAACGCTTTTTCTTGGTTTAGCGTACTTGCATTGAGATCGTATGTTGCAACAACTGCACCTGACTGATTTAGTATTTCAACCTTACCCGATTGAATAGCGGATAAAGGCTGATTTGCGGTTGCAACTAAGGTTAATTTCTGAATTTTAGGATCAACTAAACCTAAGTCAATTTCAAAATGACCGCTAGTTGTTGTTAAATCCTTAATAGAGATTTCACGATTAGGTGAAACACGGTTGTTAAAAAACACCATGTAAGGATCAGATATAAGATGCCCGACAGGGTTTAAACCGAATAAAGAAATATCAACATCAAAACGAGCATTGAAAGAAACACGTAACGAAAACTTTTGCTGAATTTGAAGATCAGACAATTTTATTTTTTGACCTGTTTGTAGATTCATTACCTCTCTCTTTTTTTGATCTAAGAATAGATTAATCGAACAATGATCAATCTAGTCTTAAATCAATCGTGATGATTGATTTAAGGTGCTTTTTAGTCGGATAACCGAGCTTCTTTCTTCTTGTATGCAATTGAGGAAAGTACAGCCCAAACAATAAAGGCAACGCCAATTAAGCCTGTAACCAATTCGGGAACATGAACACCTGTACCACTCGCAAGCATAATGATTGCCAATGCACCGATAGCGTAATGTGCGCCATGTTCAAGATAGATATAAGCATCCAATGTTCCTTTTTCTACCAAGTAAACAGTCATAGAACGGACAAACATTGCACCAATTGCTAAACCTAACATAATGATCACAACATCATTGGTGATCGCAAAAGCTCCGATCACACCATCAAAGCTAAACGAGGCATCCAAAACTTCAAGATATAAGAACCCGCCAAAACCCGCTTTAATGACGTTTGTAGCCACTTTCCCGCCGTTACCGCTTGATTCAGATTCTTCTTCTTCATCACCACCACCCTCAAGCAAGTGACCAATCACCTGAACACCAACATAAACCACAATGCCCCATATACCCGCAACCGTTACCACTAGCTTGCTTTCATCAGGCACATACGCTGACATAAGCAAAATACAGATCAAGGCAATAAAGACAGACATAGCTTGCACATTAGCAAGGTGAGCCAACTTTGTTTCTAACCAATGGAACCAATGAGTATCTTTTTCATCGTCAAACAAGAAGTTTAGGAAAACAAGCAATAAGAACGATCCACCAAAAGCTGCGATTTCCGCATGGTGAGCGATTAACTTTTGCGAATACTCAACAGGATTGTTCAATGCCATATTAACTACATCAGCAATCCCCATATCAGCCGTAACCGCAACAATAACCAAAGGAAAGACTAAGCGCATACCAAAGACAGCGATAACGATACCAACCGTTAAGAACAAGGTGCGCCAAAACTTATCCCAATGCTTCAACACAGAGGCATTTACTACAGCATTATCGAATGACAATGACACTTCCATAACCGCTAGAATGCCTGTAATTGCCAAACATTTAAGCATCATTCCAACACCCGCATCAGCCCCATGAGTGAAGCCCCAATATGCAGAGATTGCTAAACAGACAATCGTAAAAATTATAGAAAAGCCAAAGTGCTTCATGTGTATAGATTCCAAATCAAAGTATAAAAACGTGATCTAACCAAATCGGCTAAATCACGCACTTTTCAATTACCTACCCATAACACCACGAATGGTATTAAGAATATCGCTAGGGAGTACAACAGTTTTGGCATTGTTTGACTTAGCCATGTCTTGCATAGCCTTGATGTACTGCTCACCCAACAAGTACGCCACAGGTGTTTCTTCATCACCGATAGCCGAGCTAACCATTTGAATTGATTGTTGTGATGCTTGCGCTAGGATGACTTGTGCTTCCGCATCACGGCGAGAGGCTTCCAATCGTCCATCAGCTTCCAAGATCGCTGCTTGTTTTTCACCATCAGCCTTAGTGACTGTCGCTCTACGCTGACGTTCTGCTGCTGCTTGAGCTTCCATTGCAGACTGCATAGTAAGTGATGGTTTAATGTCTTGGACTTCACAGCCTTTTAGCGTGACACCATATTCAGAAATTTCATCAGAAATAGCAGCTTTAAGTCGGGCTTTGATATGGTCACGTGATGACAAAGCATCATCCAATGTCATTTCACCCACGATTGAACGTAACGATGTTTGCACTAGGTTTTGAATGGCCCATTGATAGTTTTCAACACCATAAACCGCACGTTCAGGAGTTGTCACATTGATATAAGCAAGCGCATTCATCATTAATACAGCGTTATCAGCCGAAATAACTTCTTGAGTAGGAATGTCTAAAACAATGTCCTTTGTTGTTACACGGTACGCAATGCTATCCACAAAAGGGACAATAAAATTCAATCCCGCACCCAAAGTTGCATGATATTTTCCTAATCGCTGAACAATATATTTATTACCCTGCGGAACTAAAACAACAGATTGAAAAACAGCAATACCAACCAATACAGCAAGAACAACAACAGAAACAAACATAATAAACACCTCTCAATAATTTATTTATTTTTTAATAAGAGCAGATACTTAATAAGAATCAACCACAAGCTGATTACCTAAAATATCTTTAACAGTCACACTATCGCCTAGAGATACAGGACTAAGAGTTCTACAACTCCACTCGTCATTACCCAAAATCGGCAACACGAATCGAACTGTTACATCGTTGGTATCCGCAACCACCTTAACAACAACACCTATTTGCCCTATCGTTGCTTCTCTTGGCATTCCCGCCAAAGTTTTATCTTTTGATAAAGGCTTAATAAATTTAAACCAAGCAACCATTACAACAACTGACAAAATTGACCATGTAAGAATTTGCGAAACAACAGTAAATTCAGGAAAAATAAATAAAATTAAACTAACTACAACAGCAGACAAACCAAACCAAAGCAGGGTAAAACTTGGTATAAAAATCTCAAAAACAGATAATGCAATACCAAAAACAAACCAATGGTACGGCTCAATCACGAACATAAAACACCCCCCTTTTTTACTATTTGATTAGAGGGCGCACCCGAAGATGCGCTTTAAATTACATCATGCTGCGTTAATGCCAAATTGAGCGCACATTGCAGCCAAACCGCCTGAATAACCTTGACCAAGAGCTTTAAATTTCCACTCTGAACCATGACGATAAATTTCACCAAATTCCAAAGCAGTTTCTAATGAATAATCTTCTGACAAGTCATAACGGACAATTTCAGTATTATCCGCATCATTCACCACACGAATGAACGCATTTTTGATTTGACCAAAGTTTTGATTACGAGCAGCAGCATCATGGATCGTTACAGTTAAAACAATACGTGTTACATCAGCAGGGACTTTTGATAAATCAATTTTGATCTGTTCATCATCACCATCACCATCACCTGTGCGGTTATCACCTTGATGTACAACGCTTCCATCAGCAGAGGCTTTTTGACCATAAAAAATAAAATCTGAATCGCTACGAGCTTTACCATTCGCACCAAGCAAGAAAGCAGAAGCATCTAGGTCATAAGCTGCACCATCAGTTACACGTGCATCCCAACCCAAGCCCAACAACACATTTACCAATGTTGGTGCTTCTTTTGTTAAAGAGATATTACCGCCTTTAGATAAGCTAATCGCCATGTTCTTCTCACTTTAATTTAAGATTATTAATACTAATAAATGCTTTGGTATTGTTTATATAATATTAATAATATAAAAACGAATACCAACCTCAAGATCAATATAAGAATTTTTAAATTAATCTCAAATAACTTATATCAACCCTTAATTAAATATAAGAAATTATATACTTGGTGTCAAATAACCTATACTTAGATATATCAATTACTTAGTTAATATTTGCAAAATTAGCGTTAAATATATTAATATTTAGGTAATGTTTTTTGATTTTTATAATGGCTTTCCAAAAATGAAAGAAAATTATTACCTAGATTACGAGCTTTATTACGTTCTTGCCTTAACGACAAAGAACAAGGCTCAACTACTCACCAAAGAGCTAATTGAGTGTATTAGCAATGCTATTCAGCGCAACAAAGAGGCATGGCATATTCAGGATGTTGTAATCGAGAGTGGATCACTAGATTCCTTAGTTGTTCACTTTAAGGCAACACCAACAACCGAACTAAGCAAGATGATCAACACTCTTAAGACTGTGACAAGTCGGGAAATTCACAAGGAGTTTCCAAATACAAAAGCAATATCATTATGGCAAAAGGGTTATGCTTTATTTACAAAATCCACCCCTACAAGCGATCTATACGCTAAACTAGCAGAACATAACAATCGAATACTACCAAACGCCTAGTTTGGTAATTTGTTATTATCTCTTGGAGTTCCCATGAAGGGCAAAACACTAAAAATACTGATTACACATTCTTATTTTTTTTACTACAAACATCTAAGTAGCAAGTTAGCAGACCAATATGATTTCATCATGCTTGATCCTGAACTTAAGGACGAAGTGTTCTTTATCAACAATACAGAGCATACCCTCTTAGATACGCCGTGTGATTCGTTTAGCATTTTGTATGGGAACTCAAAAATCATAAAACAAGCAATCGTAATGAATCCCAACCCGCCCAACATTAAAGGCACAGAGATAGATACATCCACTCTATTTAATGACGCTTTAAAGCTTTTGCCAAAAATGGCCCAAGCATTAAACATCAAGCCTAAAAAGATAAAAAAAATTGAAATTGATTACATTGAAAACAATGTCGCCAATATAACCATGCAAGATAAAATCATTTTTCCAAATGAACAAAGCAAACATACTGTTGAATTTAATCAAACAGACTTACTAGATTCAGCAGACCTTATTGATAAAGAACACCTCAAAATAAACAAGAAACAGCTAGAGAAGTTAAGGAAACAACTTGCTTCAACCAAGCACATAACTCGACAGCTACTCACCGATGATATAAAGCAAGAAAGCATCTTGGCCACACACTTAACAGCATCAATCATGCGAGTATTTAGATATTCACTCGATAAAAGCCTTAAGTTAATTCAGAACCTTGTTTACACAGGTCACTTAAGATGTTCCTACATAGATGGTTCAGAAAGCATCACCATCAGCTACACAGGTGATCATAAAGTTAAGAATATTGAATACATGATCGGTAAACGCTTTAAAAACTCAAGAGAGCAAGCAACAATTGAAGTCGGGAAAAATATCTCTAAAGAATTTGATAAAGATCGTAGTGCAAATCAAGTTGAAATAGAGATTAAAAACGAAGTCATCAAGGCACAGAGCAACCAATTAACCATAAAGCAAAAGCTAAAAGACAACCAAACTGTTGCCGACTACTTAGATTCAGAATTACCAACGATTGAGTAAAAAAAAGCATCCGATATAAGGATGCTTTTTTTACAAGTGCCGTTACTGTGTAACAGCCCCCGCCTTAATAAATTTCTGATACTGCCGAGCCACATCTTTAATATCAGGACTTGAAGCATTCTCGTAAATCTTATTGAGATTGTATGCAATATCCAAGTCACCATACACAATGTCATAGTCGGACAAATCAGCACAGCCTTGTTCATCTAAACGATCTTTAGCATCCGAAGCTGCCACAACTAAAGCGGGAACTTTGTCGATTTTAAACATCTTGAAGGCATCAGGATGAATATATAGTTCAGGTGGAGTATCAATCTTTAGCTTTTGCATAAAGGCTTGAGTACCCGCAAACTTTAACGGATCATCACCAATATTGCCCTTAAGGAAAACAGCAACATTGTATTTACCCGCATCGTTCAGCAATTTCTCTAAGGTTGTTTTAGGAATCGTAGCAGAGATAAATAAGTACGCTCGACCAACTTCAAAGTCACTAAGCGAATCATGCTTATTCTGTTTTTGAGCATCCTTAACCAACGCATCATTGTACTGCTTTGTGATCTTAGTAAGATCAATCATGCCACGCTGTTTCTCAAGTTCCTTATCATTTATATAATCAGGAACTTTTGGTTCAGCAAGCCGAACATTACTTATGTCGGGAGCTTTGGTTTTAACATCACCAACATCGACACCACTTTGAACAACAGCTTTACCAATAGTTTGTTGGTTCTTTTTGCGGATCGCCTCAATCGCTTTGTCATCCAAACCGCTTAAATCAATATTTTTGCGAACACTATCAATATCAACAGTACCCACAACCTGATTTTGCATTGCACCTGTTTGAACACCAACTTTCTGACCATCAAATGCTTGGCTTGGTGCTGCATAAGCAGCACAAGCAACCATATTGAACAGGACTAGGCTTAATAGACTTTTTTTCATGTATTAATCCCCATATCCATATACTTTTTGGCAACAGTCACGTTTTCGATAGATTTGGAAACTCATATCTTCCCCTTTAATCGGGTAGTAACGTCCTGAACCCCAAATAAACGTACTGCGACCAAATGGCTGACAGCATTGTTTTTTGGTTTTGTCATTGGTACTTACAAAGTCGATTGCATCTTTAACCGTTTCACCGATGCCACCACCCTCGCTTGTAGTTCCCGTATCACCTGTCGCACCCGCCGTACCACTTAAAGCGGTCTGCATAGCCTTAACCACCGACTTAGTTTGCGAAACAGGGAACAACATACTGTATTTATACTGTCGCTTATTCATCAGCAATTGACGATAACCACCGCACAAACCATTGTTGCCGTAATAACTCAAGTTAATACCTTGACGATGTAGCTTATTCAGTAGGCGCAACATAATTACACCACTCGCATCAATCGTTGATGACGTATCTTGGATAACCCCTGTCATTGGGTACATCAAACCATTACAACCCACACACCAATGCATTTCAGCAAAGCCAAAGCTTTTCGTGGCTGCAATACAATCCCCTGTACAGGCGACTACTGCGGGAAGTGATGAATATAAGAAACCATCAGGCGAAAGCATGTTTGCATATTCAGGTTCCAACCAAGATGGATCAACCTCTGTCATGTAAGCCACATCAAAACCACTTTGTTCAAAGCATTTTGAGTTATCCATGACCTGACCAAGAATGTACATGATCGGGTTAATGTAGTAATGCGCCTGATAAACGTGTTTTAGCTCGTTTTCTTGTTCTTCACCAACAAAACCGAAGCTATCACCCTCAAAGGAACCTGTATCACCAAAAGAGATACCGCCCAAACCAACCATACAGTAAGGCTTTGTAGTTACATCAATTAGTCGAGCAGGCTCATAGAATGAAATCGGGACACCAATGTATAGATCACAGGTACAAACATACTGCTTCCAACCTGTTAAATCCTTAGTACCATCCTGATTCCCTTTAAAGAAAACACTTGAGATACCAATCGGCATAACGCATGACCAACACATGCCATCAACAGGGTTTACAAACTCACCTGTACAAACACTAGCTGATAACTTTTCATTAACCGTACTGCTTAAGCCACCATCTTCCACATCAACACGATCACCCAATGCGCCCGAAGCTGTACTTGCACCATCACCACCCGCATCAGCATAAGTAAATGTTGGGTGCATCATAAAACCAAAAAACAAGAATGCGAAAACCTGTAGGCTTCTTATGGTGGTTCGATAGCAGTAAAATACCACTTGAGCAATCAGCATAAATAATGCGTCTAAAAACTTAGTAAGCAACTTCATCTACTCTCAACCTCAATCCATCTTGTGTGACTAAACTTGGAGTGCGCTTAATATCAAAACGATTAATAAACTCACCTGTTTGGTCAAACCAAAACTTAGTTTTATTTTTGACACTTAGCTCATACCAACTTCCATTTACGAGCATGATTGTCACTCTTGGATTTTTCTTATGCTCCGCTAAAGCCCAAGCCACCTGTTTTGGCTCATCACCATCAATGAAGGCAATTGGTCTAGACATATTGCTTTGCTTAAGTGGATTAATTCGATCACCACGCCTTGCTAAATATTTACCATCAGGAAGCTTAATATCCATTTCCAAAATGATAGATGGATCAACATAGCGTGTCTGTGTGGTGAGAACGTGAGGTAGTTGAGTACCTTTAGGACGCTTTAAACCATCAAGCGTTTTTTCTGTATATTCCTTTCGATACTTATCCCATTCACCGTTGTCAACCAACGCTTGCATTTTTTTCTGTATCGCCTCAATGAAGCTTACCTCTTTGACAGGGTAAGTTTCACCGAAAGTTCCGAAGTTCTTTGCGTGAACAACGGAACTAAGAGCAACTAAGAGAATGCAAACAAACTTAAATAGGCTTGCTTTCATATCTACGCTCCAACGATCAAATTATTTTTTCTTTGCTTTTAAATCACTAGCAACTTTATCAAGCTTGTAGTCCAATTCCCCTGCTGAAACAGCACCCGCAACAACAGAACCATCCTCAAGAACGGTCATTGGTGTTCCATCAAAGCCTAAATCACGTGACAACTGAACATTCGCATCAACAGGGTTATTACAAGTACCATCAGAATTAGGTGCAATGCTAGAAATCAAGTATTCACGCCATGCCTTTGCACGATCAGGCGCACACCAAATCTTTTTCGCAACATTACGTGCATTTGGATGTAAGCCAACTAAAGGATTGGTAAACACGTAAATCGTTACGTTATCTAATTTTGCGAGTTGAGGTTCAAGTTGTTTACAGAAAGGACAATCAGGATCACTAAATACAGCGAGTTTACGAGAGCCATTCCCTTTTTTGTAAGTAATGGCATCTTTAAATGGAAGTTTATTAAATTCAATTTTATTTAGTTCATCACGCTTTGGTGAGGTAATGTTCGCCTGATCTTTCATGCGAATAATGTCACCAAACAAGAAATAAGCACCTGTTTCATCGGTATAAGCTAAGTTCTTACCCAATACCACTTCGTAAACACCTTTAATCGGGGTTTCAGTTACCGATGTAATCGTGGTTGCGGGATACTGTTTTTGTAGATTGGCTTTTGCCGTGTTCACATCTGCACTTGCGCTCATTACCGCAACAGAAGCTAACGCACCAACTAAAAGAGATTTTAATTTCATCACTATTCCTTTCTAAATACCTTAAATGGTGTGGGGATCGCTTGAATCGCTTGTTGATCATCCGAATCATTAGAATCACGACCTAAAGGCGATTCAAACGACTGCTCTGAATGCTCCGCAAATGTTGATGGAACAGAAATATCCGCATGACTTACACTTGCTGCGGGAACAACACCGCTTTTTAATAAGGCTGAAATTTCTTCAACCCTAATTAAAATCTTTTCTTGTATATCGCTATCAATCTCACGGTGCATATCCAATGGTTTTTTTTGGTTTTCAAGCAAAATATCAGGCGAAGCCATACTGCCATTAACCAACAAACCCTTTTCATGCATCCATTTCAGATTTTCAACTACAAGTCGGGAAAAAACGCCGTAGGATAAACTTTCTACCCAACGGTACAATTCAGGGTCTTTATCCCCTGAAATTGTCACTTTAAATTCCTTTTTCTTCCTCGACATACTTCATCATTCCACGCAAGATGGATCAGACAAAGCAACGTGAATGCCGTATTTACGCATTCCCACGACAACAGAGAATCGTGGATCATCAATTAAAATACATTGTGGCCATAACGCTTTAAATTCATCAAAAACGCTACTCGCACCACCACCCGCAATTAAAATACGGTCAATAGTACGTGCTTGTGATCCAAGCAAGTTATTTGCAAATTGAACGATCTGTGAACGTGCGCTTAAAATAGATTTCTCAACCAAATCATTAACATCACGGTAAGAGCCATACTCTTTAACTTTTCGTGATTTCATAATTTCTTGAACTTCAATCGTAGTCGCTGTAATGCCTTGCGCTGCGAGTAAAGTTTGTAATTCGGAACAAGATTTACTCATTCCAATCGTTGAACCTGAACTTTCCTGAATCCAATTACCATTACTCATTAAAAGAATATCAGTCGTGAAATGACCAACATCAATAACAGCATCACGTTCAGAAAGTGCTTTAGAGTTTTTCAATCGACCTGAATCATTTAACAAATAATCTTGGTAAACACCCCACGGTTGAGGAACAGGCAATACACCACAGCCAAAAACGGCGGTAACTTGCTCGTAAAGCTTTTCCATGTAGGCATTAAAGGTATCAACAGGCAAACCCGCAACAATCAACTTAGGAACCACACCATAACTGCTTAAAAGCGATTTACAGCGCAATAACAACGCACGATGCTCAAAACCCTCAAGCCAATTTTGCGTTAAGCCAACGGTATGCTGTGCGCCCTGCTCAATCGCCGTTTCCCCAACAAAATATTTAACACCATCCAACTCAACAGTATTTTCTTGCGTTAATCGTTGATTGGTATCGTAGGTAATTGTCTTGGCGGGAATAACAACAGAAGGGATAAAGTAAGTCTTAACCTCACCCCCAAAGAAGAAAGCAAGCTTAACACCGCTTCGACCTACATCTAGTCCAACCACGACATTTATTGGGTTGTTCGCTTTAGCCAATTTTCTACTCCAAACCTATAAAATTTTTAAGATATTAAAGCCATTAATAACATGCTAATAATATATTATTTATAAAATAATAACCACAGTAATAATATAAATTATAATAATGTTTTGCCATTAATTAATATTATATTTTAGAAACATTAATAAAATATAAACAAAAAAAAGAGGCAAAACGCCTCTTTCCTTTTACATTAAAATTACTTAATTGATCGCAACAGGTTATCTTCCAAGAATTTATTACCAAGACCATTCTCGAAAGCACGTAGAGCTTCGGGTGAGTAGTAGATTTGCGTATAGATGCGACTATCCACACCAATCGTTGAGATCGTTTGCCAAGAGCGTGTCATAATCGCCACAGCCGAACCTGTCTTATCAAATTCAATAAATGCGTTATCAATACCGTATTGGTTTTCAGCACCCTTAAACTCAACAGGATACTGCTTAAGGTATTTATTAAGCTCTTTGTTCACAGGAGCTTTATAAACACGCACTTCATGGCCTTGAGCCAAAGCTTGCTCAACAAATAACTTTGCTGCTAAATCCTTTTCAGAAATATAAGCACCCATACGGATTTTACGGTTTGCTTCTGCAAAGTTAGCTTCATGTAGGACATAAGTTTCAAGGAACAAGAAAGATTCAGTACGCTTCATTAGCGTAAATTTCTCTTTTGCAAGCAAAGGATTTATAGCAATTCGCTTAGAACCATTTTCAGTTGTTGTTAGTGTAAGGAATTTATCTCGAATCGACTTATTCTCAAATTCATCCCAAGTTCGTTGTGTTCCATTGCTATTAAACTTTTCAATAGCACCAACACCCTGATTTAGTTTTTGAGTAGCCACTTGTTTTGCAGTTTCAATTTGCTGACAACCTGAAACAACAGCACCAAAACCAACCAATGCTAAGACCAATGCTTTCTTATTCACCATGCCCTCGTTATATAATTAAATCCCATTTGGATAATGTAATTATAACATTGGTTTTTTGGATAATGAATCGAATTAATACCCAATCAATCCGATTAATAAGCAAAAACATTATTTTATTGTTAATTTAAACAAATAATTCGGAAAATATATCACCTGAACGTGTTTTGTTTAATTCGGCATAATTCTTCAAGTCATCCAACTCAACCCCATACGCCGTACACGCCATCTTGATTGCTTCCCACTTTCCAACGATATTAAAATATTCTTCCTGTCTGTGAATCAGGGCCAACATATCTTGATCAGACATTATTTCCGCTAGGTCATTCCAATCACTTCTATTTTCATTTTCTTTCGTTTCATCAAATTTCGGAAATAAGAAAGGAAACCCTGTTTGATAGGCATAATCAAAGCCTTTAAAAAGCCCAACCCTTGTTTTCTTCTTGCGATCATTATCAGTACAAAATGAGATTTTCACCTTACCTTTGTATTTAGCAATAATTGCTTTTGCCACATTCAGGACATTATCTACATCGAAGCAAACCAAGACTGTTAATTGGGTAGCTCTAAACAAACTCGCCCCTGTCGCATAACCCTCGCACAAATACACCCTAACGGTATTTTCATCCAATGTACCAAAGATAAAAAATGCCTCTTTCGTAGAAACATCTATACGTTGTCGCTTTGATCCATCAGAACGAATAATCTGATAAGTCATAAACTCCCGATCAACATTCATAGCAGGGATAATAAGATCACCACGCTTGATATACGTGTATGTCTTATTTTCATCATTTAGCTCTTTGTTGTAGTGTGAATCCACAGTTAAATCTTTAATCGCCAATGCAACCCCTTTGGCTGCCTGTACTTTTTTCTTAAGTAAGTACGGATGATTGTTCACATCATTAAAGCTACGCACATCGAAATATTCAGATTGTGCTTGTTTGCGTAATTCAATCTGTAATTGTTGGGCTTTTCTCTCACGTTCAGCACGTTGCTTCTTATAATCATCACTTCGCTTTTTCGCTTCTTTAACACGCTCACCATGATCACTAGAATTGCCCTCATTGGGTGGCTTGTACCAAAAGTAACTCGTTTGTGATGCTGACGTTTCCTTGCCATTTTTATCGGTAATAGCAAAGATCGTCCACATAATTAACGGATAACCACTATCACCCTCAAATATATATTTATATCGACCTACAGCTTTCCTTTTACCATTCACACTCTCATAAAACCGTTCACCCTTACTTGATTCAGTAAATGGTTTAGTAAAATAAAACCCCTGTGATTCGATCATGTTTTCAAATTCAGAAACAAACAATGCATGGTTATAATCTAGCATTGACATAACAACTACTCCAAAACCGCACGACTACTACGCTTTAATTTCACCAACCGCATCTAAGAACAAACTCGCCGAATAGATTTCCAAATCAGTAAGTGTTTCACTAGAAAGCGCATTCACATACGTTTTTACAAACAATGGGTTATTTTTAAAGAACGGCGTAGCTTTCCCACTCTCTAAGTATGCCTTTACAGCAAAGCTCACAGCATTCAAAACATTCTCTTTAGGCTTAAACGGCGCAAGATCAACCTCACCTTTTTCAGCCAACAGCGCAACATGCTTCACAACTGTGGTAAGCGACAAGTTCTTATCTTTTGCGAGTTTCTCAAGGTTTACACCCGCAACAATCTCACTCTTATTCTTTTGAGCATTTTTCTCTGCCACTACTCCGACAGGTGGACGCTTCTTGGTGTAGCTAGACGTTGAACGAGCCTCATAACAACAACCTTGCTCAAAAACATGCTTATAAAACTGCTTATGCAAATCTTTAAAATCAGCATCTTTAAACTGTTCTTCAAGCTCATTTGAAAGCTCAAGAAAACGAGCATCAGCTTTACGCACAATAGGCGCAATCGAAAATACAGTTTCATTCAAACCAAGTAAGCGCATCCCATCCAAAGAACGCAATCGGGACAGTGCGACATATCCCATACCTGTTTCAAAGGCTTCACTTAAATCCATTTCAGCAGCATCTAGGGTCATACCCTGACTTTTATGTACAGTGATGGCCCATGCAAGCCGTAATGGTAAAGTTGTAATAGACGCTAATTCATCACCGTTTGCATCAGTAAACTTCCAAGAATCAGGCTCAACAACAATATTTTCCTTAGTCGAGGTGAGCTTCACAACAGGCAAAGACATACCACCATCAATAACCACATCAACAATAACGCCACATGAACCATTAGAATAAAGCTGTTCAGGATGATTTTTACTAAACATCACCAATGCACCGATCTTATATTCAAACCTATCAACTAAACGGTTTTGGTTAGCGATCATGTCACACAAGGCTGCATTCCCACTCTTTTCCCATTCATGGATAAATGACTTTCCATCAATAGCCTTAAGGCTCTTTTTATTAATGCGATCCACATCAATATTGTGCGTATAGAGCCGTGTAAGATTTTCAACTTCAAACTGATTAGTCTTGGTTTCTTTAAGAATTTTCTTACTATCAGGACTTACACAATCAGACCGAATCTCATTAAGAATATCCGTTAAAGCATCACCGTTTTGACGATATTGCTTAGTTAGATATAGAGGCTTAAATTTAGCATTTACCCAAACAGGCGACATAAAACAGAATTTGGCATTACCTGAATCAACATTACGCTCTACAGGTGGCAACTGAAAGAAATCACCACACACAATGACCTGCATCCCGCCAAAAGGTTCATCATTCTCTCGGCAATATCTAAGGATTTCATCTACCATTGAAAGCTGTTTAGCATGGAGCATTGATATTTCATCAATAAATAAAACGCCTGTATCAGCCAAATAGGGTTTTTTTCTTTTAATGCTGTCTAGTTTTTCATGGGTAAGGCTCTCTGAAACACCCATGCCACTCCATGAGTGAATAGTAGAACCATCCAAATGACTTGCTGCAATACCTGTCGATGCTGTTACCGCATAACGAATACGTTTTTTCTTTAGGTACTTAATATAAAGCCCCAAAGTATAACTTTTACCTGTACCCGCCTGACCTGTTAGAAAGGCACAAGCACCCGATTTTAAAATATCTAACGCTAAAGCCTGTTCCATTCAACAACACCACTTTCATCAAAAAACTATATATACAATATACCACAAAACGGAAATAAAATAAACTAAGAAACCCCACCTACATTAGCTTTAGTGGGATTAACTGCACTGTCAATATTAAGTAAAAAGGATAAATCTGCATCCTTTAATTTCCTTGTGTGGTGCATGGCCATATTACATTGCTCAACATCAAACATCCCGATATGACAATCCTCGAATGGAATCCCCATTTTTTGCGAAAGCCATGTATAAATTAATGTCCTTGCTTGAGGTTTTGGCAACTTAAATTGCTCTATTAGCCTAGCCCATAAAGGATCAAGTAATGTGTGAGCAACAACCCGCTTATTCCTTAACTCTTTGTTGGCAAGCGAACCAAATGGTTTACGGCTATGCTTATGCATTCCTACCCAAGCGTCACAACCCAAACACGCATAAAACATATTTTTCGACAAAGGATTCTTTTCAGCATACAACTCTGAACCATGAACAGGCTGTGCCTTTTGGTTGCAATACTGACAACGAATATTTCTATATCTAGGAAACCCCATACACCAATACCAATTTAATATAAATATTTCCAAAACATTAACTACAATATAATATAAACCTTATTATAAAAATATAAAGTTTTAGTTATAAATATACATTTCTAATTTAAAAAACCGATCAACATTAACAACCGCATCTTCAACTGAATGCTCATAAAAATATTGCATTTGATTATTGTAGATTTGAAGCAGCGCATCATCATCAAGAACCTTTTGAAGATCATTCCAAGTCTTGTATTGATCGTATTTCACATCATTTGGGAATTTAGGTAATACAAAAGGACAGTTAAATGCTAAGGCAACAGATAATGCTTTTTTAATTTTAGCTTTGCTTTTAGTAATAATATCTCGACTACCCGCAATAACAAAAACAAGGTGCGAATATACTCCATTGATTGCATTACCCACAGTTTCAATATTCTGAATATCAAAACAAACAACAACCGTTTTACCTGTTACACGGTGCAAGGTATCCCCTGTTAAATAATCCTCACACAATATACATTCATCAACATTTTCCAAATCCTCACCAATAACAAAGAAACCACCCTTAATGCTTGCCCCAATACGAAATCTTTTTGCTTGTTGCAGATTAATAATTTGATAGTTAATTGTTTCGCCGTGAATATTTTGTAAAGGGATCAATAAATCCCCTTTGTGAATTTCTAAAGCAGAATGAACGACCTGATCTGTACCCTTGCGTTGGTTATCTATCTTCAAAACAACACGCTTTTTAGCAATAAAAACACCTAACCGTGATGCTACTCGATTACCGTGCAAAAACTTATGAGAGCTTTTTTTAGCAACTCGCCCTGAAATATCGTTTAACTCTTTTTCAATAAAGCTTTGTTTTAGTCGGGGGGTGATTTCTTCTTTTGCCGATTTAGGTTGATGATGATCTTTATGTGCGTTATTTGCGCCTGTATTGCGATTTACAGCTTCAATTGAATCTGTGTGTTGATAGACTACCGCACCTTGATTGTCAGCCGAATACTGACCTGTTTGAGCAAATGAGAATGCAGAAACACATTCCTTATATTCAATAATCTTAGGCTCTAATGATTGCTCTACAGCATTAGAACCTGATTCCTTTTTTCCTGTACTAATTTCAACATCATTCGCCGTGATCTGATACGAAATTGGGTGTGCCGAAATAGCTTTAGTTTTAAAAGTTACAACGTACATACCAAACGGCGTTTTGCTTTGTTTTGGCTGAACGTAGCTATACTCACCAACATACTGATTGAGCTTTTCATCATAGATCAAGCCACCCTCTACAGATGAACCATTAGCAGCAATGTTCAAATGCAAAGATTTAATGTAGCTCAAAAACTCGGTGAAATACTGCTTTCTTTTAGGATCATCATTTAATTTAGCGATTTTTGATTGCTTTAGATTTGGAAGGCTATCTTTAAATAAAACCGCAAGCAAACCACCAATGACGATTAGAAATACAAGTATTCCAAAAAAATAATTAGAATCCATACCATCAACAACCAATCTGTTTGTTATGGGTAAATAATAGCATATATACCACAACAAAAGAATAGTTTTTGAGTTCTAACAGCGATTTAAACAAGCAAAATATTATTTATTTTACAAGCTAAAAGCCTTACCACACAAAGCTTTTAGCAAAACAACCCAAAAACCAAAAACAGGATTTACCTCAAAACATCTTTAATTAAACCGATACCCGCATCCATTACATCATGCGAATAACTACTACCCATTTGCTTCAATTCTTCCCTGTTCTTTTTATAATTATCTTCGTTTGGATTTCTACTAGCTTTTTGCTTAATGTTTTTATCAGGCATATAAGAGAAGATTTCACTATTCTGATTATCACTTGAAACCGTAATAGCTGACATTTTATTTGCTTGTTTTGAATTAAGTGGAAGCATATAGCGATAATTAAGAGGTCTTGTATCTCTTAAAGTCGGGAAAAAGGTCATTCCACTAAATCTTTGCAATTCTGCCACCGACACTACATCAAGTCGGCCCGAATCATCATTCACAGCCACCCAAGCACCAACAACACCTGTCGTTGGAAATAAAATAACTTTGTAAGTATGCGTTGGAACAAACACATTATTACCAACAGTTCTTAGCTTTTTACCAAGATACAAGCCACCTGTAATAACATAAGCGGGCTGTTTTGTTTTTAGAACCATTGATCGAGCAGCTTCCTCAATTAAACGCCATCCCTCTTGGTTGGAGTATGAAGCTTGAGGCACAATATTACTTAGTATAAAGGATTGATCCTTGTCATCAGCATCCTTTCTATCCCCTGCGGGCGATAAATGCCCTCGATCCATACCACTACCCCGATAATCAGAAAGAAGTGATCTGTATTTTAATGGGATACGCTGATCTTCTCGAAAATTATCTACCCGAGATACGCTTTTAGCATCAACAAGATGCTGATATGTGAGAAGCTCTGCTGAATAAATTGGATTTTTTGCCACACCCGAATAATTAACAGCAAAAGTCGGGAAGCAAAGTGGGAAATTAAGCTGCGCCATTTTAGGATTGCCAACTTGAGGTGGCGTATTGTTATAAAAGGACTGATTACAACGATCAAAACCATTTGCTTGTGCTTGAGAAGCACCCAAAATAGAAAAAACTACCGCAAACAAACAATTTTTAAACTTCATGTCCACAACACCCTAAGCCCATCACTTTTCCGCTTTAGAACTCGCCTTTTCAAGCTCTATACACTGATAAAACCAATCCATATACTCCAAATATTCCTCACAAACTTTCACAGCCATAGGGATTGGAAGTACATTTTTACGCAAATACTCAATATCAAACAATGCTAAATCAGGAAAACTATCACCAACCTTTTCCAAACCATAATAAGCAATAATCTTTTTAGCGATTGGGACATAAAACTTATTATCGCAAAAAGACGCTAACCCATAGGCGATACCGTTTACAATCACATAATTAATCAAAATCGCTTTTTTACGCTTGATTAAATTATGCAATATACGAGTACGCATTGCTTGTAACTTTCGATATTCAGAACGTAAAGCGGTCACAGCTTGCTTTGAATCATGGCTTTTAGAGTTTGTTAAAACCAATATCTCAAAATTCTTCCTTAAAGCCATTTGAGATAAAACGAATAATGCGCTTGATAACTTCGCATTGCCATAAGAAAATGTTTTTCTCTTATGTTTTTTATTCTCTTTATTGCTCATATTAACAAGCTCCAATAACAACAAACCTTATAATGCAAATTATACCACAATATAATAAGTCATCAACATAAATTAATAGTTTTATGCATTATTTTTTAATAAATACAAATAGAAATTAAAATAAAAAAATCCTAGAAAGATAATCTCTTATTAACATAATTAACTCGGTCAAAATCATAATTAAATAGGCTTTTTGAATCACTAGAAACATCTAAAACAACACAAGAATCATCCAAAATATCCGAATAAGTATGAGCGTAACTAATGACGAACCTTTGCACATCACTGTGATTAAACAACCTATAAGTCATATATTTAGGGTAGAACTCAAAAACATTACCGCCTAAATGCAATGATCTTTTTACCCAAAAATAGTGAGCATTAATCAAGCCCGATTCAATATCATTGCAAGAAAAATAAATAACATGCTCATTCCCAATCTCTGCAACATGCGATAAAACAGGTGAATTAAAGTTATAATCCAATATTTTAAAATTAGGCATATCTATATACAAGGAAATATTAAATATTGATTCAACAGAAGATAAAAAAGCCTCTAAAAAAATAACCTTAAAAGATGTTATAAAGTTAAATAACCTTTGATAATCAAAATTATTAAAATCAAAACTTCTAGAATAAAAATAAGTAACTGTCTTTAAGAGATCAGAAACAATATGACCATCAGAATCACAATGTATCTTAAATTGGCATTCAGCATCAGCAACAGAAACAGAAACTTTATAAATTAATATATTTGGGTTTTTATCAACGCCAAAAAAATCAAATCTAAATAAAGCCCTTGTTTCCATAAATCCAAGCCCAAAAAACAAATCAAAAATCAATAACAAGAATAATTAGCAAAACAAGATAAGGCAATGACAACAACTAAAATTTGACAGCTATATTTTGAGAACAAAACAATAAGCGGAAGCGATATTGTTTGAGCGTAAGCACTAAAATTTGAGCGCAAGCGATAATTTAATGAGCGAAAGCGAAGGCTGCGAATCGTCAAGCGGGTGCAACCGTAGGCTTAGAATTAGGCTTGGGAACCCGATTCAGTAGGGGAAAATTATGTCAGGCGGGTTTCATTCACAAATGTTTTTTTGCTTCACCTTAAAAAAACTTTATGTGAACCAAGATTGGTTGGAAACAATCGCAACCCACCATTGAAAACAGCATTTAGGTTTACAATGGCAAAGCGAAATACAGGACGTATGAGCCAACAACAGTATGAGCAATCAGCGAATGCCGAGCTTTTATTTGTGATGTAAACAACTTACAGCACAAATCAAAAATAGGAAAAAAGGAAAAATCAATATTGGAAATATGAAGCTATTTTGTGAATACGGTTGTAGTCCAAGCGTGAGCATTGGACGTACCGAGCGAGAGCGAGGCCATTTTTTAAATATCCCAAATAGCACTCGCTACTTGGGATATTCCTTTAAAACAATTGCATTTGTTCAATCGTTTTAATTTCACCATTAACACTAATAACAGCAGTTTTAGCTTTAGCTTTTTTGGCTCTAGATTTCTTAATACACTCAACACCATCTTTTGTTAGATCAACAGCTTTTTGAATACCTTTCATTACTTCATCAATAACTTTTTCAGCTTCAACCGATTCAGTCACAACAGGTTCAATAACTTTTTCAGCTTCAACCGATTCAATCACAACAGGTTCAATAACTTTTTCAGCTTCAACCGATTCAATCACAACAGGTTCATCAATGATCTGCACTCGCAATCTAGATTGAAAAAACGAAATTTCGTCTTGATTTAATTCCTCAAGCTGTCTTATTTCATCTAAAGGCGATTCAGCAGTTAAAGCCTTTTCAACCAATGAAAGTCTAAATTGCTTATATTCAAGCTCTACATCTTTACTAAAAAGACCGCCTATCAATGGGGTGACTTGGCGAACCGTATCTTGAGCAGACTTAATTTTACTCGTTAAAATTGAATCAAAGTCTTTTAACTCTGTTCCAATACCTTTTGCACATCTAATTAATGCCGATGTTAAGATGCCACTTGTAACACAGTTTTCAATATCCATTTCCCCTAATGCAAAACTAGCATCATGTGTATAGACTGCCATTGTATAAACTTTATGGCGCATACCTCTGAAACTTGATGTATTGCACTCTAGAGTTAATGGCAAACCAAATAAAAGCCCCAAGTCTAAGCAATCACCCTCACTCATTTTTTGAGCTAAAGGCAAAATCGCTTGGGCTGCATCTTTTACTCGACTAAAAGAGCCAAAATCAGCATGTAAGGAAAATAATTTTTTCCCCTCGAATACATAAGCAACATGCTCTCTCGCAAATGTAACTTTTACTAATTCATTGCCGATCTTAATTGGCTGTCTATCAAATGAAAGTTGATTAACCTCGTTAATTGCATCATCAAAGTTAAAATATTTTTGACCGTTGATTTCAACAAAAATATCTTTTGTTTTCTCATAAGCCACAGTTAAGGCATCGGCAAAAATATCATTTGTGACCTTGTAAGAAGCTAGGCGTTTAGGCTCATGCTCAACAATTACTTGCGCTCGTTTCAACTGAATAGAAAGGCTTGTTTGTTTACGTTGGAATGTCTTTTTTAGACGTTCTAAAGACTGCAATTCTGCGGTTAGCTCTACACGTTCAAGCATCAACGGATTACCTGTTGCTAAAGCTGCTATCTCTTGCATACCGATTGCATCTGCATCAGCCCCAAAATCAATCGAACTCTGCCCCTTATAGTTAGTAATCGCTGAAAGCATTTTTTGCTTATTACTATTAACTTCCCAAAGTTTGGCATCTACTGTGCGTTCACAAACATAACAAAAAATGGAAACTTCAAAATTATCATGTCCGTATTTTGCTAGTAAATCATTGCCCTGACGAATAATGCGCCCCTCTCGCTGCGCTATTGAACTTGGGAGCCAAGCAATATCCACATGATGTAATGCGACCAATTTATTTTGTACGTTTGTTCCTGCGCCCATTTTTGCAGTAGAGCCAATCAAAACACGAACAGCCCCCGAAATCACCATATCGAACAAATCTTGTTTTTGTTGATCTGTTTTAGCCTCTTGAATAAAACGGACTTCACGTTCAGGGATACCATGACGAACAAGAGAATCTTTAATCTCTTGATAGGCGTTCCAAGTAAAGTTTTGAGCGAGGCGTAATTCGTCAATTTCTACCTCGTTAAACTTATCAAGGCGTTCAGAATAAACACGGATAGCAGTTTCATCATCTGCATTTTTCGCTTGCTCTAGTTTTTCAACTAAACTGTCATACTCTTTGATAATTTTCTGATCTTGTGATGTTTTTGGAATTGAGCGATCAAGGAAAATAAGTTGTGTGCCTTTATCCTCATTCCATTTTAAGTATTCAGAATAAACATTATCAGCAACAGCCTGTAATTTACCGCCTGTTTCATCTTCATAAAGATTTGGGTTCACACATCGAGCAGCTATTGATACCTTTCTTGCTTTATCCATTAAGCGCAATCTCTCTGCATTGCGCTCTACATAGTCCGAAATGGTATCTAAATTCTCAAAGTCAGCTAGAACACGATCTAAAACCTCTTGTTGCTCATAGCTAGGCTCAACAACAATTGCTTGTCGCCCACCATTTTTAACTCTAGGTATTGGAAAATGCTTTTTATGCTGTTCAAAATATACCTGTTTAATATCATCATTGGTAACTGAATCCACTACTTGATGCCACAACTGCATCAAACCATGTAAGTTATTCCATTGACGAGCAAAACGAGTGACAAATTTTAATTTACCTGATTCAGTCGCCTCAAATTTACCTGTATTTTCACAAAAATTTGTCGCCCACGAATCAAAATTTTCAAAGTTTAAAGATTTCAATTCATCTAGCATTAAATAGCGTAACATAACGTGCATTTCTACAGCACTATTACTAATTGGCGTACCTGTTAGTAAGAAAACAGCCCCACCATTATTACGCAAATAGCGTGTTTTTAAATAGAAATCTAAAGCCTTATTACTGCCTTCGGGTGGGTTTAACCCTGCTACAGCAGTCATTGAAGTTGTGTAATACAAGTTTTTCATTGTATGCGCTTCATCTAAAATAACCGTATCAATGCCTAGTTCTTCAAAAGTAAGCATACGATCACTACGACTGCCTTTCGTAATAGCCTCTAAACGAGCCTCTAGCTTCTTCATTTTCTTTTGAATAGCTTTACTGCTTCTTGAGCTAAAACCCTCGCTTTTCTCGCTTTCTGAACGAATTAAACCAAGCTCCAAAGCATCCATTTCTTCTTTTACAAATTTTGCTTCCGTTTCAGAGCTAAGAGTTAAGAACTCAAAACTAGAGTGAGCCATGATGATAATGTCATAATCACCTGTCGATATTTTAGATAATAAACGTCTGCGGTTTTTCTTTTCGCAATCTTTCTTACGAGCAGCTAGGACAACGGCACTTGGGTATAAACGGTAAACATCGGCTGTAAATTGCTCGACTAGGTGATTAGGAACAACAATTATTCCCTTGTTCGTTAAACCTAGTTTTTTACGTTGCATCATTATAGCAATCGCTGTGTAAGACTTACCCGCACCAACAACATGATCAAACAACGCTGAATTGCTGTGTATTCCTCGATATACGGCATTTTTTTGATGTTGGCGTAGTTCTATCACATCATCAGGAACTTTGCCTATAAGAGCCAATTCAGAGCCATTATAGCTAGGGGTTACATAGCAGTTAAAAGTATCGTTATAAAGTTGCTCTAATCGCTCTAGCAAGTCGGGCTGTTGGTACACCCAATCAAAAAACTCATTTTTCATTGCCGTAGCTGAAACAATAGCTTGCTCTGTCGCCTCTTGATCTAAAACAGTTCGTTCCACCCCACCATCATAAATAGTCTTAGTGATACGAATACTCACCTTGTTTAAAACACTTTCTAACAGGCGGGTTAAATCCATTTTTTCAGTACCAAAAATAGTTTGTTTCGCTTCTGTTGGATTGGCTTTAACATCAAAAACATTAACTGAATCATTAAAGGTAACAGTAGAGCTTTGATCGTCAGTTACAGAGCGCACAAAGCTAGAATAAACATCACATGGAATCCAAACCATACCCATTGAGATATTAATATCTTCAATGTCAATTCGCTTTGGTTGTACCGATTCTAAAGCCCTGATTTTTTTATCATCTTCTGAATGCGATTTAACATACTTTAGCTTTCGAGAAACATTACCCGATAAATACTTAGTGTGATCTTCCCATTCACCCAACTGATCATTAAAGAAAATTTTAGGTTTATCCAAATCAGTATAAAGCGCATCAATAACAGCCTCATTTTCACAGTCTAGCAAGTCTGCCATATAATCAATATCAACTCGCCCTCTATAATTCATTGATAGAGATAATGCGTGTTCCGCATCGGTGGCTGTTTCAGGTTCAGCATGTTTAAAAACAACTCGTTTAAAGAAAATATCTGATTTTTTAGCTGTTTCAGGGCTTACCGTTTTGTAGCGATTTTTGCCTGTTGCTGTAAATCCTAAAAATTCTTTAACCTCTTTCATGTAGCCATGTTCTAACGCAAGCAACAAACCACCATCAGGCATAGTATTTACTAAAGCCATGTTGCTTGAACTAGAAATAAAGCTGTATTTTTTAACAAAAGCATCATAAATCTTATTTAATTTCGCTCGGTTTTCTTCCATACCCAAATAATCATTAGATTCTTTTTCCACTTGGGTTTTTAAGCAGACCTTTAATTCATGCAATTGGCATAACTTGTCATAACGAGTTTCACCTAGTCGCAAACGTGGTGAAATTTCATCGTCATTAAAAAATACTTTTTCATAAACCAAACGAGTAGTAGGCACACCTTTATCATCTAAGATGTAAACCTTTTCGCCCAACTCATTTAGCTGTGGTAAATTTTCATAATACCGACCTGATACATCTAACTCAAAACGATCTGACCACACGATATAAGGCGTGACTTCTTGAACTTTCAAGAAACTCTTATTATCAAAAGTTTGCTCAACAATACGGCACAAAACATCTTTTTCATTGCGATAAATACTGCCAATTTCTAATTTATGTTTGTTAATGTAGATATGGCTAACCAACATATCAAATTCAATTTGAGTTTTAGAAATATCATCACTACTAGCGGGTAAAAAGTCACAACCACGACCAAATGAATTAACCCATGCTTCCAATTTTTCATTTAGTGTATTGTTATCTTCAACATCTAAAGCATAACCAAATTGAGAAGTTTTGAGCTTTAACTCACCACCAACATTTACCGTATTATCAAAATATGTGTTGTAGTGAACACTAGATTCATCACCACAAGGAATAACCCCGACTGAATCAACCCAATTAGCACGACTACTTGTTTTATAGTAATTGTTTTCTAATTCTAATTTTCGTTTGTCTGAATTTTTGCAAAAAACCAAAATATCAGTCACAACCTCTGTGTTTGCCTCGTTTTTAAAAACACTAGAGGGTAAACGGAAAGCACCTATCAGATCAGCCAACCATGACATTTGAAGTCGGGCATTATTGTTTACACTATCCATAACATAACGAGAAACCACATAGACAGCATACCCACCACTTTTAACCTTATCCAAAGAATCTAAAATAAATTGGTTGTGAACTGAATAGCTATTAATTGCCGTGTTTTGATTAAAACGCAACTTAAAATCGCCATAAGGGGGATTGCCAACAACTAAATCAACTGCTTGTGATGGAGTGCTTACTTCTTCATAACCCATATTAAAAATATATGCGTTTTTATTGTGTATAGCCCCTGCGATACGTGCAGTCAAACTATCTTTTTCAACACCCACAAACTTAAATGCACCATTGGCATTGTCGCAAGCCGAAATAAAGTTACCAATCCCGCAACTTGGCTCTAAAACAACACCATAATTAACCCCTAAATTTTTAACAACTGACCACACAGCTTTAGTTATTTTTTGCGGAGTGTAAAAAGCATCTAAGATAGAAGCATTAACTTGTTGATACTCTTGGTCTGTTAGCAATTCTTTTAATTCTGCATTTCGTTTTTTCCACGCTTCATTTAAAAACTCACCTCTAGAGTTAGGGAAAACGTCAGATAAACCGCCCCACCCTGCATAATCACTTAAAATCTGAATATCATTAGGCGTAATATCTAGAAAATTTTGCTCAATATTTTTAATAGTTTTAATTGCTTGGATATTTAATTCAAATTGCTTTGATGGGCTAAATTTATTGCTCATGTTGATGCTCACATAAGGTACTTAATATATGAATATATTAGCATATATACCACACCAAACAAAATAGATTTTCACCCAAAGCGACACACGCTGTCGCAACATAACGCTATAAATACATAGTATTAAAATATAAAAATTAGAAATACAAAAAACAATTTCCCACAAAATAGATATTCAAAAACCAACGAACACTCAAAGAAAAAAGCCAAGTCGGGCTTGATGCTTTGAAAACGCATTTAATGATCGAGCGACAGCGAAGATCAAAAAAGCGCAAGCGTAGGCAAAAGAAATTAAGCGAAAGCAAAATTTCAACGAGCGTCAGCGAGGACTAGGTGCAACAATTAAAAATTGTCACACCGACAATTTACAACAGCAATGTATTCATCAGGCTCCAATTGATCAATAAACTCTTGAAAGTTAATTGTATTTTCACCATTTTTACAACAATCTATCCATTTAGGATTTTCTATATCCCGAGCATCCAAAATCGACTTTTTCATAAAAAGCGATTGAAGGTGCTGCCCTAACACATAATCCAAATCACCCAAATATTCATCAATATTTAATGCACCACCACCAAAGAACCGATTTTTATAATCTCGCTCTTTAGCATACTTAATCACATCTTGATTCAAGTAATCCTTATAAGAATCGGCCACAGGTATATTTTTAGATTTATAATCCTTAGCAATATCAACCCAACGCTTCCACGATTTATTCTTTATTGGCAAAATACTTTGCAAATAATGATAGTTTTCTGTCACCTCGACAGTTATTTTGCGCCGTGCATTTTCAATATCGAGATCAGAAACAAGACAAATCGGACTTTCACCTTGTTTTGTTAATAACAAATCACAAGGCTCCCCTGCCATATTCCATTCAGACCATCGTTTATGCGGATTATCAAAAACAATAATGTCAATTACACGGTTTGGCTGATCATCAGCAACAAGAACGGTTACTGCACTTGATGCCGAATCTCGCCCCGAAAAAGGAACAACACCCACCGAATTACCAAACTTGCGTTTAGTAAGCGAAATCAAACAACCCGAACCAATATCGAATAACTTTTCTTTCAAACTTAAAATATTCTTAAAAATTGAATATTCTTTACAATATTCAAAATTTAAAGTTGCATAAGGGTCTTGAAATGGCGCAAGCGCATCATGCAGACAGTTTGACGAGGCGGGATCAAGCTTAGTAACAATAAGCACAGTATGTTCAAATACCATTATGCACCTTTCACAAGCAAGTGAAGCTTGGCATCACTTTTATTAAAAAAACATTAATTGGATTATAAAGTAATTATTAACTTAATAACATAAAAACATTTGTAAATTATCAACCCATATATATAATATATTATATCATTAATATTATTTAGGTCTTAAGTTTATGAAATATCAAATATTATCATCATTATTATTTATTAGTTTCATATCAACAGCGCAAGCTGAAACAGATTTACCAAAAAACAACACTGTTAAAGATAATACAACAGAACAAAATTCTTACTTTAAAGACGTAGAAAAGCGTTTTAAAGATGGTTGGAAAGACCTATCAAGCACAAATGTAACAACAGTAAATAAACAATATGACATTGTTCAAAACGCAAATGTGACGATCCCATCACACAACAGCAGCTACATCCCACAAGATTCATCTAGTCAGCAGCATAAACACCAAACCACAAACGATAATGCAAACTAAACATAAAACAAAGGCTTAAAATGAACAAGTTAATATTGAGTGCGGTTTTTTTTGCATCACTATCCACAATGGCTTTTGCGGGCGATAAAAAACCAAAAGACTGCGATAAAAAACCAAAAGTTGAAAAAAACATAAGTACGGATGTTAAGAAGGAAAAACCTACAGCCCCACAACAGCAAGCATTAATTTACGAAAGAAAACAACCGAAAACGCTAAATTGCACAACAAAAGAAAACGATGCAGTTTCACAAGCAAAATCAATATTGAATTTATAATAAAAAAGCCGAATCAATATTCGGCTTTTTTATATTTAATATTAATCAATATGGTGAATCAGGTATTTTAACATTAGCATAACCATAGCCACCCGCATCCACCTCATTGACTTCATTTACTTCATTAGCACCTGAATCTTGATCGTTTGAAAAAGGTGTTTTTCTATCAAAAGATATATCTTCCGCCCAAATTTCTGTTTCCTTTCGACTATTCCCACCTTGATCTTGCCAAGTGCGATATTCAATTTTTCCTTGAACATGAAGAAGATCGCCTTTATTTAGCGATTTAGCGATTTCAGCTAACTTACCAAAAAATACAACTGTATGCCACGCTGTACGCTTTGTATCACCATACCCCTCATCTGTAGGTAGTTTTATAATTGTTTTACATTCACCATTGTCAAAGTTAATAACTTTTGGCTCCACCCCTATCCTACCTAAAAGCACAACCTTATTTACCGTTTTCATCACAAACTCCAAATCCACTGATCTTTATATTTTACCTAAAAAAGAATGAAAATAATTAAATAATATTTATTGATTTAAATCTTTTAATTTTTCTAATTGTTCCAATAACATGCAAAGGAATAATAATAACAAAATAAAAGAATGATAAAAAAACAATAAGAAATCCAAGAAGCGAGTATATTAAATCAATTATAGCCTTTCCCCAATTCATAATAAAAAAATTATATAAAGAAAAAATAAAAGTTTTTATGCTTCCATAAAGACTAAAAGCCAAATCATCAATAACTTCACCAATCCCACGAAAAAAAACATAGAAAAAAAACATGACGTTTGACATATAGGAAGCCTTTTTTGTTAAGCAAGTAACTATATCATATATACCACAACAGAACAAATAGATATGTTCCATATATTATTGTAAATAATGAAATATTTATAATTTTAAAAACAAATAATTTATGACGAATCATTAACGCAATAATTATCAACTTAGAACATTAATGCAAATTAAAACAACTATCCTAAATTCATTTTATAGCCTTTTCCTAACAATTATTCAAACCAATACATGAAACAATTTTGACAGTTGTATATTCAATTTCGTTCAAGCTGCTGCATCACAAAAACCTTGCGTGTACGCAAGAAATTAGACCAACAGAAAAATCGGGCTGCAATGACCAAGTGCCAAAAATTTGCGTGTACGCAAGAAAATCTTAGCTTGAGCTTCAATGGTTAAATGCCAAAAATTTGCGTGTACGCAAGAAATCACCTACCCCAAATTTCGCTAGAAACAATTTTGACAGTTGTATATTCAATTTCGTTCAAGCTGCTGCATCACAAAACCTTGCGTGTACGCAAGAAATTAGACCGACAGAAAAATCGGGTTCCAATGGCCAAGCGTCAAAACCTTGCGTGTACGCAAGAAATGGACTGATCTCAAATTTCATTCAAAGCAGTTTTGACAGTCGTTTATTCAATTTTGTTCAAGCTGCTGCATCACAAAAACTTGCGTGTACGCAAGAAATTAGACCAACAGAAAAATCGGGCTTCAATAGCCAAGTGCAAAAACCTTGCGTGTACGCAAGAAAATCCTAGCTTGGGTTCCAAT